>NZ_JBHVDD010000014.1:0-126681 GCF_042802995.1 Streptomyces sp. NPDC057438 | reverse complement strand
ACGCACCCGCACCCGCCGACGCACCCAACCCCCACCCCCTACCGCCCCACCGCCGGAGGCCACGGCACCCCAGGCGCCCGGAAGTATCCGATCCCCAGCGCCTCCCACCGCGAAGCCTGCGCAGCAAGTCGCCCCCGATACCCCTCCCACCCACGCGCGGACGCCGGCGACCACCCCAGCTCCGCCACCCCCGGCAACCGCGGAAACACCATGTACTCGACGTCCGCCGAGGAAGCGATCGTCTCCGTCCACAACGGCGCCTCCACCCCCCGCACCGCGGAACCCGGCACCCCCGCCAGATAGCTCCCCGGGTCCCAGTCGTACGCCCGCCGCACGTCCACGTACCCGGCCCAGTCCAGCCCCAGCGGCGTGTCCTTGTCGTACTTCATGTCGAGGTAGATCCGGTCGGCCGGCGACAGGATGATCCCCGTGCCGTTGCGCGCGGCGGCGGCCACCCGCTCCTTCTCCTGCGCACCCGTGCCGTCCAGCCCCCAGTACTGCGCGAGAGCGCCCCGCGCCGGGGTGGCCCCGGTCAGCTGGTGCCACCCGATCACCGTCTTCCCGTACTTCTCGACCACCGGCTGCACCCGGTCCATGAACGTCGCGTAGTCCTCGTGGCTGGTGGAGTGCGCCTCGTCGCCGCCGATGTGCAGATACCGGCCCGGGGTGAGCGCGGCCAGCTCCCGGACGACGTCCTCCACGAAGCGGTACGTCACGTCCTTGCCGACGCACAGGGAGCTGAAGCCGACCTCGGTGCCGGTGTAGAGCGGGGGCGCGACGCCGTCGCAGTTCAGCTCGGCGTAGGACGCGAGGGCCGCGTTGGTGTGGCCGGGCAGGTCGATCTCGGGGACGACTTCCAGATGGCGGGAGGCCGCGTACCGGACGATCTCCCGGTAGTCGGCCTTCGTGTAGTGCCCGCCGGGACCGCCGCCGACCTGGGTGGAGCCGCCGTAGGAGGCGAGACGGGGCCAGGAGTCGACCGCGATGCGCCAGCCCTGGTCGTCGGAGAGGTGCAGGTGCAGCTTGTTGAACTTGTAGAGCGCCAGCTGGTCGATGTACCGCTTGACCTGGTCCACGCCGAAGAAGTGGCGGGAGACGTCCAGCATCGCGCCGCGCCAGCCGTAGCGCGGGATGTCCCGGACGGTGCCGCCCGCGACCAGCCAGGGGCCCGGCTGCGCGGAGTCCTTCTCGACGGCGGCGGGCAGGAGCTGACGCAGGGTCTGCACGGCGTGGAAGAGACCGGCGGGCGCGCGGGCGGTGAGGGTCACCCCGGAGGGGCGGCTCTCCAGGCGGTAGCCCTCCTGGCCGAGATCCGCCTCCTCGGCGGCCAGGCGCAGGCGGATTCCGGCCTCCCGGCGTTCGGTCACCGGCAGCCGGTATCCCGTCGAGGGCCGCAGGATGCCCGCGAGGTACTCCCCGATCCGGCGGGCCTCGGGTCCGCCGTCCACGACGATGCGCGCGGCACTCGTGAGCCGGTACGGCGATCCGGCGGGCCGGACCGAGGCGGGTGCCGGGATCACCTGCCCGAGCGGGACGGTGACGGCGGCGGCTTGGGCGTTCTCGGACACGGGTGCGGCTCCCACGGCGAACATCCCGGTCGCCACCAGCAGCAGCGAGCCGAGCAGACGGGTCGATCTGTGACGCGGACTCACGACGTGCTCCCTCCACCGATCGAACTGTGCGCTCCCCACCCTCACCCCTGCACCCCCTCCAGGTCTAGACCATCTCCCCCGCGACCGATGGAAGAATCCTCTCCATGGCGGAAATCCTCCAGCGGGACGGCACATGGACCTTCGACGGCGACACCCTGCGGCTGACCCCGGGCCGCGACAAGAGCGTGAGCCTGCTCCGCAAGACCCTCGGTGAACTCTCCGTGCCGCTCGGCGCGTTGGCGGGCATCTCCTTCGAGCAGGGCAAGAAGTCGGGGCGGCTGCGGCTGCGGCTGCGCGACGGCTCCGACCCGCTCCTGCAGGCCACCGGCGGCCGGCTCACCGATGCCCACGACCCGTACCAGCTGAGCGTCGACTCCGACCGGTACGGCGTCGCCGAGTACATCGTGGACGAGGTCCGCAACGCGCTGCTGCTGGACGAGGTGCCGGGGGACGCGGTGGACACCTATCTGCTCGCCGGGCCCGCCGTCCCGCTCTCCGTCTCCGCCGGGGACGGCACCGCGAGCTTCGACGGCGACCACGTACGCCTGGAGTGGAACTGGAAGACCGAGGAGGCGAAGGCCGCGTCCGGGGCGCGGACCCTGCCGCTGGCCGACATAGCGGGCGTCGAGTGGCATCCCTCGGTCGGCCTGGAGAACGGCTTCCTCCGCTTCACCGTGCGGAACGCGCCGACGAAGGCGCCGCCCAAGTACGACCCCAACTCCGTCGAGTTGTGGGGGTTCAAGAAGGACCCGCTGATGGCTCTGGTCGCGGCGGCCGTACAGGCCAGGCTCCCGCATCCGGCCGCCCCGGCGCCGAAGCGGCTGCCCGCGTCCGCGCCGGCCACGGACGGGCCGGCCCCCGAGGAGGACCACGACGCCCTGCTGCGCCGCCTGCGCGAACTGGGCGACCTCCACCGGTCCGGGGTGCTCACGGACGAGGAGTTCACCCGGGCCAAACAGGCGGTCCTCAAGCGCATCTGACGCGCGGGAGGACCCCCTGCCCGGCACTCGGCCGTTCGTGCGCCCCGCCTTCCGGGCGCGTCCACGGCACTACTTGGCCCTGCGCGCCACGGTGAAGTGGTCGACCTGCGCACCCGTCTCCGCGATCCCCCGCACGGTCAGCGTGGCCCAGTGCCCCTTCGGCGCGGGCTTCACGTCCACCCGCAGGAAGGAGTAGAGGCTGCGGCCGGCCGCGCCCGCCGTCACGTACACCACGCCCTCGGTCTCCGGGGGTACTCGTGCTGCTCGGCCATGCTCATGCGCTCGGCCAGCCGCTCGGGTACGCCCGTACGAGGTGTGTCCATGGTGTCCGAAAGTCGTCGCCTCAGGCGACGGGACCCGGGACGCCGGATGGACGACACACGAACAGCCACTCATAACACATTCAACGTTCCCCCAAAGGGCCGTAACGGTATCCTGCCCGATATCGGGCAGGATTCTTGCGAAACGCCCGCCGCTCCCCCAGGATCTACCGAGTGCACGATGAACTTGTCGATCATTTGACGCGATCCTCCCCCCTCAGCCGGGGCGAGGCGCTGCGGGTGATCCAGGACGTGCTCGCCTACTTCGACGAGACGACCGAGGCCTACGTCCGTCGCCGCCACCGCGAACTCCAGGCCCAGGGCCTGGTCAACGCGACGATCTTCGAACGGATCGAGGCGGACCTGAAGTACCGGGCGGTCGCACCGCCGGAGCTCACGCTCCGGCAGTTGCGCCGCATCGTCTACGGCTGACCGGCCACGGCCGGCCGGTCCGGACCGGCCGGTCACGGCCGACCACCTACAGCTAGGGGATACGTCTATATGTGCGGGATCGTCGGTTACATCGGCAGGCGCGATGTGGCGCCACTGCTCCTCGAAGGTCTGCAGCGCCTGGAGTACCGGGGCTACGACTCGGCGGGCATAGTGGTCACCTCGCCCAAGACCGCCGGTCTGCGGATGGTCAAGGCCAAGGGCCGGGTCCGCGACCTGGAGGCCAAGGTCCCCGCGCGCTTCAAGGGCACCACCGGCATCGCCCACACCCGCTGGGCCACCCACGGCGCCCCGTCCGACGTCAACGCCCACCCGCACATGTCGGCCGACAACAAGGTCGCCGTCGTCCACAACGGCATCATCGACAATGCCTCCGACCTGCGCAAGAAGCTGGAAGCGGACGGCGTCGAGTTCCTCTCCGAGACGGACACCGAGGTCCTGACCCACCTCATCGCCCGCTCCCAGGCCACCACCCTGGAGGAGAAGGTCCGCCAGGCGGTGCGCATCGTCGAGGGCACGTACGGCATCGCCGTCATGCACGCCGATTTCAACGACCGCATCGTCGTCGCCCGCAACGGCTCCCCGGTCGTCCTCGGCATCGGCGAGAAGGAGATGTTCGTCGCCTCGGACATAGCCGCTCTGGTCGCCCACACCCGCCAGATCGTCACCCTCGACGACGGCGAGATGGCCACCCTCAAGGCCGACGACTTCCGCACCTACACCACGGAGGGCACCCGCACCACGGCCGAGCCCACCACCGTGGAGTGGGAGGCCGCCTCGTACGACATGGGCGGCCACGACACGTACATGCACAAGGAGATCCACGAGCAGGCCGAGGCCGTGGACCGGGTGCTGCGCGGCCGGATCGACGACCGGTTCTCCACCGTGCACCTCGGGGGCCTCAACCTGGACGCCCGCGAGGCGCGCCAGATCCGCCGCGTGAAGATCCTCGGCTGCGGCACCTCGTACCACGCGGGCATGATCGGCGCCCAGATGATCGAGGAGCTGGCGCGCATCCCCGCGGACGCCGAGCCGGCCTCGGAGTTCCGCTACCGCAACGCGGTCGTCGACCCCGACACGCTCTACATCGCCGTCTCCCAGTCCGGCGAGACGTACGACGTGCTGGCGGCCGTCCAGGAGCTGAAGCGCAAGGGCGCGCGGGTGCTGGGCGTGGTGAACGTGGTGGGCTCGGCGATCGCCCGTGAGGCGGACGGCGGCATCTACGTGCACGCGGGCCCGGAGGTCTGCGTGGTCTCCACCAAGTGCTTCACCAACACCACGGTCGCCTTCGCCCTGTTGGCGCTGCACCTGGGCCGCACCCGTGACCTCTCCGTCCGCGACGGCAAGCGGATCATCGAGGGCCTGCGCAGGCTCCCCGCCCAGATCGCCGAGATGCTGGAGCAGGAGGAGGAGATCAAGAAGCTGGCCGAGCAGTACGCCGAGGCCCGCTCGATGCTCTTCATCGGCCGCGTCCGGGGCTACCCGGTGGCCCGTGAGGCCTCCCTGAAGCTCAAGGAGGTCTCGTACATCCACGCCGAGGCCTACCCCGCCTCCGAGCTGAAGCACGGCCCCCTTGCCCTGATCGAGCCCGCCCTGCCCACGGTCGCGATCGTCCCGAACGACGACCTGCTGGAGAAGAACCGCGCCGCCCTGGAGGAGATCAAGGCCCGCAGCGGCAAGATCCTCGCCGTCGCCCACCAGGAGCAGGAGAAGGCCGACCAGACGATCGTCGTCCCCAAGAACGAGGACGAGCTGGACCCGATCCTCATGGGCATCCCCCTGCAACTCCTCGCCTACCACACGGCGTTGGCCCTGGGCCGGGACATCGACAAGCCGCGCAACCTGGCGAAGTCGGTGACCGTCGAGTAGGGAACTCCCGCGCGGGCCGGGCAGATCGCACAGGCCGCACGACGAAGACGGACCCCCGCGTGATGGCACCCATCACAAGGGGGTCCGTTCGATGACGCCGGGGTCGCCCAACTCCCCGGCGCCGCTGCCAACTACCCGTGGCCGTCACACCACTCCGTCAGGCATCACGCGGGTTATGCCCTTCACAAGGACACAAACACCCCTACGCGTGAGTAGACTTGCCCGTTTCCGAACGCGTCGGAGAGTTCAGGGAATTCAGGGAATGACGATGACCGGCCGCTGCGCCCGCTTGGCGAGCCGGCCCGCGACGGATCCGAAGATCCGCCCGACGATCCCGTGCGTGGACCCGACGACGATCGCGTCGGCCTCGTACTCGCGCCCCACTTCTTCGAGCTCGTGGCAGATGTCACCGCCGCGCTCGACCAGGATCCAGGGCACTTCGGCGAGGTAGTCGGCGCAGGCGAGCTCCAGGCCGAGGACCTCGGTCCGGTGATCGGGGACGTCGACGAACACGGGCGGCTCGCAGCCGGCCCACACGGTCGTGGGCAGCCGGTTGGCGACATGCACGATGATCAGGCCCGAGCCGGAGCGGCGGGCCATGCCGATGGCGTACGCGAGGGCGCGCTCGCTGGACGTCGAGCCGTCGAAGCCGACGACGACGCCGTGCTTGAAGGCGGGATCACAGGAGGGACGTGCCTCTTCCGCCGCAAGGGGCTCGGCCGCCGTGTGATCGGCGACGGGCCGCCGCTCGCGGTCCGGGGATTCGAAGAATTCTTGACCGGCCATGGGTGTCTCGGCGTTTGGATCCTCGTGTGGGACGACGTATAGGGGACGTCAGTGTGCGGCGGAGCCGTGTCCGGGAAACATCTTCCCCACCCCATACCCTCAAGGGTACGACCGCACGCCTCCTTCGCCCAGATCCCGCACCGGCAGCGCGGGGTTCCAGGGAGCATGCACGAGCACTGCCCCGTAACGCAATGGTTGCTGCCACGTACAGCCGGTTCATCCGGCCCGCCCGGATCCGGCACCGTCGTCGACGAGTGGATCCGGCTCCTCGCGGCAACCCGATCAAGCGAGACCAGTGACCGACGGGTCGAACACGCGTTGAACCCCGGTAAGCCGATCCCCGTGGGAGCCAGGAGGGAGCCCGCAGTGTCCGCGCACCGCACCGCGCCTCAGTCCGCCCCCGAAACCGACGAGATCCCCCCGCCCCGGCCGCACTCCCCCGAGCGAGCGCCCCGGCCCACCCCCTCGGCCACGCCGTCACCCGCGCCCCACCCCGCCGACACCGCCACGGACGTGGTCCGCTGGGCGGCGTTCAGCTGCGTCCTCGTGCCGGTCGTCCTCGTCTGGTACGGCACCTCCCTCGCCGGCGCCACGGGCGCGGCCCTGGGCCTGGCCGCGGTCACCGGCGTCTGCCGCGTCCTGCTGCGCCAGTCCGAACGCGGCGCGGCCCGCGCGGCCCACGACGACTCCGCCCACCCTCCGGCGGCCCCCACGGCACCCGCCCGTCCGGTGGCCGAAGATCGCACCCCCCAGCGTGGCCGGCACGGGCGCCCCGCCCCCGGGGCGCACAGGGGCGGACGGAACCCCGGCCCGAGTACGCCGGTCGACTGACCGGTTTCCGCGCACACCCCCGTATCTTTTCAGCCAACTTCGCTTACCCGCGTGTCCTGCGGTCGAACACCCCCCCACCCCCCGTTCGACCTGCACCGAAAGGGGTCGAGGGGTCGCGCGCACCCTACGTGGACCGGCCACGGGGACGAGGCGCACTTCCCTGCACGCTCCACGAGTGCAACGCTTCGTGATCGAATGCTTTACGCCAAGTTGCCATGTCGACAATGTGCCGGTTGGCGATCTGGTCACGCCGGCACCACGGGACACAGTAGATTCGATCATGACTGTCTTACGGCGGGGGACTCGTGCAGGACCAAGGGGAAACGTGCAGGAGCGACACAACCGAGGAGCCGCGACCACCGAGGGGGGCTTAGCAGTATGAGCCAGGACTCCACCGCCGCGCCGGAAGCCGCGGCCCGGAAGCTGTCCGGGCGCCGCCGCAAGGAGATCGTCGCGGTGCTGCTGTTCAGCGGCGGCCCCATCTTCGAGAGTTCCATACCACTGTCGGTGTTCGGGATCGACCGCCAGGACGCCGGCGTACCGCGCTACCGACTGCTGGTGTGCGCGGGTGAGGACGGCCCGCTGCGGACCACGGGGGGCCTGGAACTCACCGCACCGAACGGCCTTGAGGCGATCTCGCGTGCGGGCACGGTGGTCGTGCCCGCATGGCGTTCGATCACCTCACCACCGCCGGAGGACGCGCTCGACGCACTGCGCCGAGCGCACGAGGAGGGAGCCCGCATCGTCGGGCTGTGCACCGGCGCGTTCGTGCTGGCCGCCGCCGGTCTGCTGGACGGCAGGCCCGCGACGACCCACTGGATGTACGCGCCGACGCTGGCCAAGCGCTATCCGTCCGTCCACGTCGACCCACGGGAACTCTTCGTGGACGACGGTGACGTACTGACATCGGCCGGCACCGCGGCCGGAATCGATCTCTGTCTGCACATCGTGCGGACCGACCACGGGAACGAGGCGGCAGGCGCGCTGGCCCGCCGTCTCGTCGTCCCACCCCGTCGATCGGGCGGCCAGGAGCGCTACCTCGATCGGTCTTTACCTGAGGAGATCGGCGCCGACCCGCTGGCCGAGGTCGTCGCCTGGGCGCTGGAGCACCTCCACGAGCAGTTCGACGTGGAGACGCTCGCGGCACGGGCGTACATGAGCCGTCGTACGTTCGACCGCCGGTTCCGCTCGCTCACCGGGAGCGCTCCCCTGCAGTGGCTGATCACTCAGCGCGTGCTGCAGGCACAGCGCCTGCTGGAGACGTCGGACTACTCGGTGGACGAGGTCGCGGGGCGGTGCGGCTTCCGTTCGCCGGTGGCGCTGCGCGGGCACTTCCGGCGGCAGCTGGGTTCGTCCCCGGCGGCGTACCGGGCGGCCTACCGTGCCCGTCGCCCGCAGGGCGAGAAGCACAGCGACCACCATGACGGACCGCACGGCGTCCCGGGGCCGGCGATGTCGCCGGAGCACGCCCCGGTGCCGCTGCAGTCCCGGCGCACGGCCGCGGCGAGCGCCCTGGCGCCGTCGGCGTCCCTCTCCGCGGAGGGCGCCAAGCCGGAGCTGTACGCGACGGGCCGCCTGCCGGGCCAGCGCAGCGCGCCGTAGCGCGCACGGCCGTCCGACGGCCCGGTCCTGTGCCGGATCACTCCGTGATCACCCCGGTGCAGGACCGGGCCGTACGGCTGTCACGGGCCGTAAGGTGAGACACATGAACGATCGCATGGTGTGGATCGACTGCGAGATGACCGGCCTCTCGCTGTCCGACGACGCGCTCATCGAGGTGGCCGCCCTCGTCACCGACTCCGAGCTGAACGTGCTCGGCGACGGTGTCGACATCGTCGTCCGCCCGCCGGACTCGGCGCTGGAGACGATGCTGGAGGTGGTGCGCGAGATGCACACCGCGTCCGGTCTGCTCGACGCCCTGGCCGGCGGCACGACGCTCGCCGACGCGGAGGCGCAGGTCCTGGCGTACGTGCGCGAGCACGTGAAGGAACCGCGCAAGGCGCCGCTGTGCGGCAACACGGTGGGCACGGACCGCGGCTTCCTCCTCCGGGACATGCCGACGCTGGAGAGCCACCTCCACTACCGCATCGTGGACGTCTCCTCCATCAAGGAGCTGGCCCGCCGCTGGTACCCGCGGGCGTACTTCAACAGCCCCGAGAAGAACGGCAACCACCGGGCCCTCGCGGACATCCGCGAGTCCATCGCCGAGCTGCGCTACTACCGCGAGGCGATCTTCGTCCCCCAGCCCGGCCCCGACTCGGACACGGCCCGCACGATCGCCGCGAAGCACGTCCTGCCCGCGAGCTGACCCCGTCCACCGGGGCCCCTCCGGGCCCCCGAACGCCCCCACCGAAACGTGTGCGCGGGCACCCCTTCGGACCCTGTACACTTTTTCTCGGCCGGTCGGTGAAACCTTCGGATGAACCGCCGGTCATGGTGGGTGTAGCTCAGCTGGTAGAGCACCTGGTTGTGGTCCAGGATGCCGCGGGTTCGAGTCCCGTCACTCACCCTGAAGAAAACGAGCCCCGATCCGGGAAACCGGTTCGGGGCTCGTTTGTGTGCCCTCCGTCTGTCCACGCTGTCCACGCCTCCGTGACGTCGGACTCAGCAGCAGTCGTCGTAGCACCGGACGCCGTATGTGAACTCACCCATGAGGGGGCAGGGTATGGAGCCATCGGAACTCCGTCGCGCAGTCGAGGCAGCACGGGCGACCGCCTCGGAGTCGGGCCTCCAGGCCGACCACGCGATCGTCATCCACAACTCGGACCGCGTCGCGCTGCGCCTGGTCCCTTGTGACGTCCTGGCTCGGGTCGCGCCCTCGGGGCATCTGGCCGATTCCGAGTTCGAGGTAGAGGTCGCTCGCCGTCTCGCCGCCGTCGACGCTCCGGTGGCCGAGCTCGACCCTCGGGTCGAGGCCCGGGTCCACGCGCGTGACGCCTTCGCCATCTCGCTCTGGACCTACTACGCACCTGTGCCAGCAGAGATCGCTCCAGCCGACCACGCGGACGTGTTCCTGCGGCACCACGCTGCCCTGCGCCGAATCGATCTGGCCGCACCGCATGTCACCGAGCGGGTGGCCTTGGCACTGCGACAGGTGAACGACCGGCAGCGCTCCCCCGAGCTGTCCGACGCCGACCGACGGCTCCTCAGCGACACACTCGGTGGACTGAGCGCCGCGATCAGCGTCGACACGGCCGGCGAACAGCTGCTGCACGGCGAACCTCATCCCGGCAACCTCCTGAACACGAGGAGAGGGCCGCTTTTCGTGGACCTCGCCACGTGCTGCCGCGGGCCGGTCGAGTTCGACCTCGCCCACGCGCCCGAGGAGGTGGGACAGCGCTATGCGGGGGCGGACCAGAGCCTGATTCACCGGTGCCGCGCCCTGAACTGGGCGATGTTCTCGGCCTGGCGCTGGCGCCGGGACGACCAGATGCCCGACCGGCGGTACTGGAGGGTGGAGGGGCTCAGCCGGGTTCGAGCCGCACTCGATCGTTGCGGCATGGACTGACCTGGGTGCGGCGGCTCAGCCGCCGACCGAACCGGCGCCCCGTCAGTTCGGTCGGCACCACCTGCGGCGGCTCAGCCGCCCATGGTCGGTACTCCTGGATCGCCCGGCCGTTGGCGACCCGACCGGGTCTCCGCGGCACAGGGTTCGGTGTGTGGCGCCAGAGCAGAGTCCGCGCGGCACGGCTGCGCGAGTACCTGCCCGGCACCTACCGGCCCGCCCTCAGCCACGCGTCCGCGAACTCCCCTACGTCCGCGAAGCGTTCGCGGGGATGCGGGTGCGTGGCCCGCTCCAGCACGCCCAGTTGGGCCGCCGTGCCCCGCCAGGCGCGTTCCTCGTCGCCCGCGTCCAGCAAGAGGCGGGCCGTGCGGCCCAGGGCGTGGACGGTGGTGCGGGTGTCGATCGTCGCTCCGCGCCGGTACTCCTCCGGTGCCATGAAGCGGGTCGACCCCGGCAGGCGGTCGGCGTCCAGCACGAAAGGTGCTGGGCGGTACTCGTCGAGGTCGATCAGGTGCATCCCGCCCGCCGCGAAGTCGTACAGCAGAGCCCCGTCGTAGAGATCCACGGCGACGTACCCGGCGGCCTCGACGGCGAGATGGGCGTCGAGGACACGGGCGAAGGCCGCCTCGATCCGGTCGACGGGCAGGGAGCGGAAGCGTGCCATCGGACTGCCGGGGCTCGTACGGTCCCCTCTGCCGCGCTCGGCGGGGTCGTACAGCACCTCGCCGTCCAACCAGGGCATCACCACGGCCGACCCGTCCCGCAGGGCGATCCGGTGCACCTGCGGGACGATCACCGGGTGCCGTACGGCCCGGTGGAAGTCCCAGGCCCGCTCCAGCGACCGCCGGCCCGCGGCAGCGACCGCCGTCTTCACGAACCACCGCTCGCCGCGGTCCGGCAGCCCCACGCTGTAGGCCCTGCACCCCGAGTCCTGCTTACCGAACACCCGGAAGACGTCGCCGATCCGGGCCAGGTACGCCGCCAAGGGCTCCTCGACCCGGTCGACGTCCAACAGCGGGTGACCGCCGGTGCTTTCCCTACTGCCAAGCTGCTCCATGAAGGCCAGGCTGCCGGACGCACGGCCGGGCGCGCGAGGCCGCCGCTACAACCGCTCCCCTCTCGACCGCGCGTTGCTCCGGGCGACGCTCTCCCTCAGCGCCTCGGGCCGGGTCACCGGCCCGAGCCCCTCCAGCAGGGCCTCCCATTCCCGGCCGCCGCCGACCGGCCGCAGTTGGACGTACGGACCGACGAACCCCATCACCCTGCCGATCCGCCCGCTTCCCGCGTCCCGGACGGTGTCACCAAGGCCCACCCCCAACGGGTCAGGGCGGCGGGGAGGTTCGCAGACGCTCATCACGCCACCGCCTTCGTCGCCGCGCCGATCACATGCTCGTCGAGGTCGATACCGAAGTCCGCCGCGAGCACCAGGGCGAGCCTGCGACGGGCCTGTCGGGCCTCCTCCCGCTCGGACTGGACGACGTACGGCCGGACCATGACGGTGGCGGTGCCGTCGAGCGGCCCGTGGAGGCCGTACGGGGATCGCAGGGCCGGGAGCGCCTGCGGCAGCGTCCGGGGCAGGGGCAGGGGGATCTCGCGGTGCGGAGGGGCGGGGCGGGAGGCGGTCCGGCGGCGCCTCCCGGTGCCGGGGGCGAATACGCCCAGCGCCCACCGCAGGAACGCGTGGATAATGCGCACTGTCGTCAGCTCCTTCGAAGCTGGTGGCCATGCCCCCGGACGTTGGCGCGTCGCGGGGGTCACGTCGTGTCACATCCGACATTAGCGCAACCTGGTCATGCCCTGCCATGGCATGACACAGAAGAACCGTGCTCCCCATGGGCACATACGGTCTAGCCATGGTGGACATCCCGAAGGGCTACGGCCCGGACGCCGAACTGGATCCGGAAGCGGCCGACCCGCTGTACCTGCAGCTCGCGGCGGTACTGATCTCCCGGATCGGCAACGGCACCTACGCACTGGGCCGCGCGGTACCCGGCGTCGACCGGCTGATGCAGGAGTTCGGGATCGCCCGGGGAACGGCCCGCAAGACCTTGGTACTGCTGGCCGAGATGGGTTATGTGCGGACGGTCGTCGGCAAGGGCTCGTTCGTCATCGAGCGCGCGGTCGGCGAGTCAGCCGGCGATGCCGAAACCGCCGGTTGACGTACGTCGTCACCGGCACCCCGAGCGAGCAGCCCACAATGCGGGCGCCCCTCAGGAAGAATCCCGATCCACCAGCTCCGTCGGCAGCACCACCTGGCGTCGTTCCAAGCCCCTCGACACCGCCGGCCGGCGGTCCGCGATCTCGTCCAGGAGGAGGTCGATCATCGCGCGGCCCATCTCCTCTATCGGCTGGCGGACGCTGGTGAGGGGCGGGTCCATGTGGCGGGCGATCGCCGAGTCGTCGTAGCCGACCAACGCCACGTCGTCGGGTATGCGGCGGCCCTCCTCGCGGAGGACCTGACGGGCACCGGCGGCCATGACGTCGGACTCGGCGAAGACCGCGTCGAGGTCGGGGCAGCGGGCCAGCAGTTCCCGCATCGCCCGGCGGCCGCCCTCCTCCGTGAAGTCACCGGGGGCGATCAGGCGCTCGTCGACCTCGCGGCCCGCGTCCTCCAGGGCGTCGCGGTAGCCCTCGATGCGCCGCTGGGCGCCGTAGACGTCCAGTCGGCCGGTGATCGTGGCGATCCGGGTGCACCCCCGTGCGATGAGGTGCTCCACCGCCGAGCGGCCGCCGCCGTAGTTGTCGGAGTCGACCGAGGGGAGCGTCTCGTGCTCCGAGCGGGGGCCGCTGATGACCGCCGGGATTTCCAGTTGCGACAGCAGATCGGGGAGCGGGTCGTCCGCGTGGACGGAGACCAGGAGGACACCGTCGACGCGGTGCGCGGCCAGGTACTGGGCGAGGCGCCGGCGCTCCCGGTCGTTGCCCGCGAAGATCAGCAGGAGCTGCATCTCGGTGTCGGACAGTTGCGCTCCGACCCCCTTGAGGATGTCGGAGAAGTACGGCTCCGAGAAGAAGCGGGTCTCGGGCTCGGGCACGACCATCGCGATCGCGTCGGTGCGGTTCGCCGCGAGCGCGCGGGCCGCCGTGTTCGGGACGTAGCCGAGTTCCGCGACGGCCGCCTCGACCGCCGCGCGCGTCGCGTCGCTCACCCGGGGCGAGCCGTTGATCACCCGGGAGACCGTCCCCCGGCCCACTCCGGCCCGGGCGGCGACCTCCTCCAACGTCGGTCGCCCACCGCTCCGGCCCCGTGCCCCGTGGCCTGCCACCATGGTCGCCTCCCGTCAATACCGCGCTGGCGTGGAATCTAACAGTCCTGATCCTCGTACGGCGTACGGGAAGTGCCCGGCCGGGTCACGCCACCGCCGGTGACGCCCACCCGGCTCGCGCCCCGGCTCCCCGCCGGCTCCCTCGCCGACCGGACATCGGTCGGAGGCCGATGGCTGGTTACACGAGTCCAACAGTGCCGCCGCCCCGGAATCCAGCGGTCCGGTAAGGAACCGGCGCGGAGCCCGGGGTGACCAGTCGCCGCCCGCCCCGCCGTCCGTACCTGCCCGAACACCCCGCGCCCGGACCTTTCCCGCCGATCTTCGGGGCCCCGCACGGACCGACCCGACCGATTTCGGACATGACCGACCGCCGACGCCGGGTTAGTTAACAGCCCGATAACCGAAGACGTCTCTCCGCGTTCGCTCCCTTGACACCCCCGCACGAACCGACGACTCTTCAACACATCACTCGTGGGAGCGCTCCCACAGTACCTGGCACTTACACAACCCGCACGTTCCCCGCCCGAGCCGCAGCATGAACTAACGGGCCCAGCAACACCGTTGGCCGGGGGGTCGGCACGTCAGGGCATCAGGAGGACGCAATGCGAGCACGTACCCGAACCGCCCGCAACACGGTGGTCCTGGCAGCCGTCGCCGCCCTGGGCGCCGGGCTGCTGGCCGGCTGTTCCGAGGACCCGGACGACGGCACGTCGAACGAGGGCGGCGGCAGCAGCGGAGGCAAGACCACGCTGACGGTCGGCACCTTCGGTGTCTTCGGCTACAAGCAGGCCGGCCTGTACGACGAGTACATGAAGGCGCACCCGGACATCGTCATCAAGGAGAACGTCACCACCAAGACCTCGGTCTACTGGCCCAAGACGCTCACCCGGCTGCAGGCGGGCTCCGGCACCGACGACATCCAGGCGATCGAGATCGGCAACGTCACCGAGGCCGTGCAGACGCAGGGCGACAAGTTCGTCGACCTCGGCAAGGAGGTCGACAAGTCGCAGTGGCTGGACTGGAAGAACCAGCAGGCCACGACCAAGGACGGCAAGCTCATCGGTCTCGGCACCGACATCGGCCCGATGGCGATCTGCTACCGCAAGGACCTGTTCGAGAAGGCCGGCCTGGAGACGGACCGCACCAAGCTCGCCGAGCAGTGGAAGGGCGACTGGGGCAAGTACGTCGACCTCGGCGAGGAGTACATGAAGAAGGCGCCCTCGGGCACCAAGTACGTGGACTCGGCCTCCTCCGTCTACAACGCGGCCCTCGGCGGCGCCACCGAGCGCTACTACGACAAGGACGGCAACCCCGTCTGGGACAAGTCCAAGGGTGTCAAGGACGCCTGGGACGCCGCCATGTCCGTGGCGACCAGCGACATGTCGGCGAAGCTGAAGCAGTTCGAGGCGCCCTGGGACCAGGGGTACGCCAAGGGCTCCTTCGCCACGGTGGCCTGCCCGGCGTGGATGATCGGCTACATCCAGGAGAAGTCCGGTGACGCGGCCAAGGGCAAGTGGGACGTGGCGGCGGCGCCGACCGCGGCCAACTGGGGCGGCGCGTTCATCGGTGTGCCGACGGCGAGCAAGCACCAGAAGGAGGCCATCGAGCTGGCGAAGTGGCTGACCGCTCCCGAGCAGCAGGCCAAGGTCTTCGCCAAGCAGGCCAGCTTCCCGTCGGCACCGGCGGCGTACGCGACGCTCGAGGCGAGCCCCGAGACCACCGCGTACTTCTCCGACGCGCCGCTGACGCAGATCTTCTCCGACTCGGCGAAGACGATCCCCGCGCAGTACCTCGGCACCAAGGACCAGCCGATCGGCACCGCGATCGCCGACATCGGCATCGTGCAGGTCGAGCAGAAGGGCAAGAGCCCTGAGGAGGGCTGGGAGGCCGCCAGCAAGGAGATCAAGGACGTGCTCGGCCAGTGACCAGCTCCAAAGAGGCACTCGCGGATTCCGCGGCGAGCGCCGAGACCGCGCCCGGCGATGAGCCGGGCGCGGTCCGGGGCGCTCAGGTTCTCGGTACGCCGGCGGCCAACGAATCGTGGCGCAGCCGGCTGTACCGCTGGGACATGAAGGCCTCCCCGTACGTCTTCATCTCCCCCTTCTTCCTGATCTTCGGGGCGTTCTCGCTCGTCCCGCTGCTCTACACCGGCTGGTACTCGCTGCACAACGTGCAGCTGGCCGACCTGGACAACCAGACCTGGGTGGGCCTGGACAACTACCAGAACCTGCTGTCCTCGGACTTCTTCTGGAACTCCCTGTGGGTCACCTTCGCCATCGGCGTGATCGCGACCGTGCCCCAGCTGATGATGGCGATCGGTATCGCGCACCTGCTCAACTACCGGCTGCGCGGCTCGACCGTGTGGCGGGTCATCATGCTCACCCCGTACGCCACGTCGGTGGCCGCGGCCACGCTCGTGTTCGTGCTGCTGTTCTCCTGGGACGGCGGCATGGTCAACTGGCTGCTCGACTTCATCGGGATCGACCCCGTCAACTGGCGGGAGTCCAACTGGGGTTCGAAGGTCGCGGTCTCCACGATCGTGATCTGGCGGTGGACCGGCTACAACGCGCTGATCTACCTCGCGGCGATGCAGGCGATCCCCTCCGACCTGTACGAGTCGGCGTCCATCGACGGGGCGAACCGCTGGCAGCAGTTCATCCACGTGACGGTCCCGCAGCTGCGGCCGACGATCCTGTTCACGGTGGTCGTCTCCACGATCGGCGCGACCCAGCTGTTCGGTGAGGCGCTGCTGTTCGGCGGGGCCGACGGCGCCAAGGGCGGCTCCGAGCACCAGTTCCAGACGCTCGGTCTGTACATGTACGACCAGGGGTTCATGATCGGAAACCTCGGCAAGGCGTCCGCCATCGCCTGGTCGATGTTCCTGATCCTGCTGATCGTGGCCGCGATCAACCTGCTGATCACCCGACGGCTGAGGAAGTCCCCATGACCACGAGCGAACTGACCCGCCCCCGGGCACCGGAGCGGGCCCCGGAGACGAAGGCCACGCGCCGCCGGGTGATGGGCGCGGGCAGGCAGATGCACGCGGGGCCGCTCACCTACGTCGTTCTGACCCTCTTCGCCCTGGGCTCGCTCGCACCGCTGGTGTGGACGGCGATCGCTGCCTCGCGCACCAACCAGCGGCTCGCCGAGGCTCCGCCGCCGCTGTGGTTCGGCGGGAACCTGTTCAAGAACCTGGAGACCGCCTGGGAACAGGCCTCGCTCGGCACCGCGATGCTCAACACGACGCTCGTGGCCGGGTCGATCACCGTCGGTACGGTGCTGTTCTCCACGCTCGCCGGCTTCGCCTTCGCCAAGCTGCGGTTCCGGTTCTCCAGCGCCCTGCTGATCCTGACCATCGGCACGATGATGATCCCGCCGCAGCTGGCGGTGGTCCCGCTGTACCTGTGGATGAGCGACCTGAACTGGTCCAACCAGCTGCAGGCGGTCATCCTGCCCACGCTGGTCAGCGCGTTCGGCACGTTCTTCATGCGGCAGTACCTGGTCCAGGCGCTGCCCAGCGAGCTGATCGAGGCGGCGCGCGTCGACGGCGCGAGCAGTCTGCGGATCGTGTGGCACGTCGTGTTCCCGGCCGCGCGGCCGGCGATGGCGGTGCTCGGCCTGCTGACGTTCGTGATGGCCTGGAACGACTTCCTGTGGCCGATCCTCGCGCTGAACCAGCAGAACCCGACGGTCCAGGTGGCCCTCAACGCCCTCGGCACCGGCTACATCCCCGACCAGTCGGTGATCATGGCGGGTGCGCTGCTCGGCACGCTGCCGCTGCTGATCGCCTTCCTCCTGTTCGGCAAGCAGATCGTGGGCGGCATCATGCAGGGCGCGATCAAGGGGTGACCCGGCTCGCGCCGACCGCTCCACAGCGGAAACCCCTCCGGGGGCTGGGCCACCGTTGTCCCGGCCCCCTCTTCTCTCCTCCCCCCACCCACCACTGTCGGTCTCCACGACCACTATGGGAGCGCTTCCATGCCTGAACCCGTGAACCCGGCCACCCCGGTGACCTTTCCTCCCGCCTTCCTCTGGGGCGCGGCCACCTCCTCGTACCAGATCGAGGGGGCGGTGCGGGAGGACGGCCGTACGCCCTCCATCTGGGACACCTTCAGTCACACGCCGGGCAAGACGGCCGGCGGCGAGACCGGTGACATCGCTGTCGACCACTACCACCGCTACCGCGACGACGTGGCGATGATGGCGGACCTGGGCCTCAACGCGTACCGCTTCTCCATCTCCTGGTCGCGGGTGCAGCCGACGGGGCGGGGCCCGGCCGTCCAGAAGGGCCTGGACTTCTACCGGCGGCTGGTCGACGAGCTGCTGGACAAGGGCATCAAGCCGGCCGTCAC
This sequence comes from Streptomyces sp. NPDC057438, assembly GCF_042802995.1. NCBI lineage: Bacteria > Bacillati > Actinomycetota > Actinomycetes > Kitasatosporales > Streptomycetaceae > Streptomyces > Streptomyces sp. NPDC057438. The sequence continues at coordinate 108,670 of NZ_JBHVDD010000014.1, read as the reverse complement.
CCTCTACCACTGGGACCTCCCGCAGGAGCTGGAGGACGCCGGCGGCTGGCCCGAGCGGGACATCGTGCACCGGTTCGCCGAGTACGCGCGGATCGTGGGCGAGGCACTCGGTGACCGTGTCGAGCAGTGGATCACCCTCAACGAGCCGTGGTGCACCGCGTTCCTGGGCTACGGCTCCGGGGTGCACGCGCCGGGCCGTACGGACCCGGTGGCGTCGCTGCGCGCGGCCCACCACCTGAACGTGGCGCACGGCCTCGGTGTCTCGGCGCTGCGGGCGGCGATGCCCGCCCGCAACTCGATCGCGGTGAGCCTCAACTCGTCGGTGGTCCGGCCGATCACCAGCTCCCCCGAGGACCGGGCCGCGGCCCGGAAGATCGAGGACCTCGCGAACGGCGTCTTCCACGGACCGATGCTGCACGGGGCGTACCCGGAGACCCTGTTCGCCACGACCTCGTCACTGACGGACTGGTCGTTCGTGCGGGACGGTGACGTGGCCACGGCCCATCAGCCGCTGGACGCGCTGGGGCTGAACTACTACACGCCGACGCTGGTCGGCGCGGCGGACGCCGACCTGAAGGGGCCCCGCGCGGACGGCCACGGGGCGAGCAACCACTCGCCGTGGCCGGGCGCGGACGACGTCCTGTTCCACCAGACCCCGGGCGAGCGCACGGAGATGGGCTGGACCATCGACCCGACGGGGCTGCACGAGCTGATCATGCGCTACTCGCGAGAGGCGCCGGGCCTGCCGATGTACGTGACGGAGAACGGGGCCGCGTACGACGACAAGATGGACTCGGACGGCCGCGTCCACGACCCCGAGCGCATCGCCTACCTGCACGGCCACCTGCGGGCGGTCCGGCGCGCGATCGCCGAGGGGGCGGACGTGCGCGGGTACTACCTGTGGTCCCTGATGGACAACTTCGAGTGGGCGTACGGGTACGGCAAGCGCTTCGGCGCGGTGTACGTCGACTACGCGACGCTCGCCCGTACGCCGAAGTCGAGCGCGTACTGGTACGGGCAGGCGGCGAAGACGGGCGCCCTCCCGCCGCTGGCGCCGGCCCCGGCGTAACGGACCACAGGCCGGGGGTGGGGGAGCCCCCTGGGGGGAGCGGGGGTCCGGGGCGCGGCGCACATAGGGGAAGCGCCGCGCCCCGGGCGTGGGTCAGAGAGTGCCTGGGGATGCCAGCCGCTGGGTCTGCTGGCCTGTGACCGAGGCAATGGTCTCGAAGTCGTCGTCGTAGTGGAGCACGGTCAGTCCCTGGAGTTCCGCGGTCGCGGCGATCAGCAGGTCGACAGCACCCGCGGACCGGTGTTTCCCTCGGTCCGTGAGGTCTCTTTGCACCTCCCATGCCCGTGTCACCGCTCGTCCCCGATGGGCACGATCCGCATGCCGGGCAGCACCCACGCGAGCCGCGCCCGGTCCGTCCGCCGGTGAACCGCCTCGATGATCGTCAGAGCACTGATGGCCACCTCCATGCCCCTTCTGCGGGCCTCGGCGACCAGCGCGACGACAGGTTCGTCATCACCGACCAGCTTGGACACGCCCTCGCAGTCCAGGACGAGGGTGCCCTCGTGACTCAGCTTGCGGCGGGCCACTGCCCCTCCTCGGCGAACACCTCGTCGAAAATCACACGAGCAGGAATCTCCTCGTGTCCCGCTGCCGACCCGCCGGAGGCTCGTCCTGTCAGGCTGATGAACAGGTAGGGCCGCGCCTCCCTGAGGAGCCGCGGCCCTGTGCCGTCGTGATCGGTGTCGGTCAGCGTGGTTCGCGGACGACCGCCACGTCCCCGGCCGCCACCAGCACGGTCGTCGAGCCGTCGCTCGTGGCGATCCCCTTGCCCGTCAGCAGTTCGGACGCGTCCGCCGAGACCGTGACCTCGGCGTCGGCGTCGGCGTGGTTGATCAGGAAGAGGTAGTCCGCGTCCGCGCCCCGGCGCAGTGCCGCCTCGACTCCCTCGGGGGTCGGGCGCACCGATGCCACGCCCGCGTCCTCGCCGATGCGGGCCAGGAGGGAGGCGAGGGTCGTCGGGTCCGGACGGGTGGCGACGTACCAGGCGGCGCCCGTGCCGTGGGCGTGGCGGGTGACCGCCGGGACTCCGGTCAGGGGGCCGGAGGTGTACGAGGTCACCGCCTCGGCGCCTGCCAGGGCGACCCGCTCCGTCCACAGCGCGGCCGTACCGCCGTCGCTCAGCCCCACCGACTCCCCCGGGAGCAGCGGGAACAGTTCGTCCGTGCGCACGCCGAGCGCCTCGCGGAACGCGCCCGGGTAACCGCCCAGCCGGACATGGCAGTTCTCGTCGACCGCGCCGCTGTGGAAGCCGACGGCCAGCGTGCCGCCGGCCTCCGCGAAGCCGGTCAGGTTGGCGGCGCCCGCGTCGTCCACCAGGTACAGGCTCGGCGCCAGCACCAGCTTGTACGCGGACAGGTCCGCGTCCGGGCGGACGAAGTCCACCGCCACGCCGGCCCGCCACAGCGGCTCGTACCAGGCGCGGACCAGGTCCTGGAAGCGGAGTTCGCCGCTCGGCTGGGAGGGGAGTTCCACCGCCCACCAGGCGCTCCAGTCCCAGACGATCGCGACCTCGGCGACGCCCGCGCTGCCCCGCACCTCCGCCAGCGCCCCCAGATCCGCGCCCAGTCGGACCACGTCCCGCCAGATCTGGCTGTCCGTGCCCGCGTGCGGGAGCATCGCCGAGTGCCACTGCTCGGCGCCCGCCTTGGCGGCCCGCCACTGGAAGTAGGCGATGCCGTCGGCGCCCCGGGCCACATGGGACAGGGCGTTGCGGCGCAGCTCTCCGGCCGTCTTGGCCCGGTTGACGGGCTGCCAGTTGACCGCGCCGGTGGAGTGCTCCATCAGCAGCCACGGGCTCCCGCCGCCCAGGGAGCGCACCAGGTCGCCGCTGAGCGCGATGTCGATCTCGGACTCGGGGTCCGTCGACTGGAGGTAGTGGTCGTTGGAGACGATGTCCAGCTCCGGCGCCCAGCGCCAGTAGTCGAGCTTGTCGAAGTTGAACATCACCATGAAGTTGGTGGTGGCCGGGGTCGCGGGAGCCGCCTCCAGGAGCACCTCGCGCTCGGCCTTGTACAGCGACAGCAGGGCATCGCTGCAGAAGCGGCGCCAGTCCAGCTGGTGGGTCGGGTTCGGGACCGCGCCCGTCGGCCGGGGCGGGATGACCTCGTCCCAGTCGTAGTACCACTGGCTCCAGAACGTCGTGCCCCAGGCGTGGTTGAGCGCCGCGAGGTCGTCCTCGTACTTCTCGCGCAGCCAGACCCGGAAGGCCGCCGCGCTCGTGTCGCAGTGGCACTCGCCGTTGTGGCAGCCGTACTCGTTGTGGATGTGCCACATGACGACGGCCGGGTGGTCGGCGTACCGCTCGCCCAGTACGCGGGCGATCCGCAGGGCGGCCTCGCGGTAGGCGGGGCTGGACGGGCAGAAGGTCTGCCGGCTGCCGTACGAGAGGGTGCGGCCGTCCTTGTCGACCGGCAACGCCTGCGGGTGCTTGACGAAGAACCAGGCCGGCGGGGCCGCCGTCGGGGTGGCCAGGTCGGCGGCGATGCCGTTCTCGTGGAGCAGGGCGAGGATCCTGTCGAGGCGGGTGAAGTCGTACTCGCCCTCGCGCGGCTCAAGCAGCGCCCACGAGAAGATGTTGACGCTGACCATGTTGACGCCCGCCTCACGCATGAGGCGTACGTCCTCGGCCCAGACCTCCTCGGGCCACTGCTCGGGGTTGTAGTCGCCGCCGTAGGCGATGCCGGGGACCTTCAGTTCGCGCTTCATTCGGAGGCCTCCGCGCCCTTCGTCAGCAGTCGGCGTGTGGTGTCCACGCCCCAGGTGTCCAGTGAGAGCAGGCGGTCGCTGGAGGCCATCAGGCCCCCGGTCGCCTCGACGTGCGCCGCCCAGCGCTCGCGTGTCTCGACGGCGGGACGGGCCATCAGACAGTCGGGGTCGTTGATCCAGAGGCGGCCGTGCTGCCACTGGCGGGCCGCGCCGGTGAACTCGGCGGCGTCCTGGCCGGGCTGGCTGTGGTCGTCCGCCTCGGGGCGGCGGTGCGGAGCGGTGTCGGGGCTGACCCGCATGGCGTCGAAGAGGCCCAGGGACGGGAGGATCGGCGCCCCGCAGCCCAGGAGGTAGGCGTCGGGACCGATCGCGTCGCGGATCAGTTCGATGCCCCGGCGGTATGCCGTGAGGGCGTCCATGTCGGCGTGGCGTACGCCGTCCAGCGCGCCCGCGTAGAGGAAGTCGACCTTGAAGTAGTCGTAGCCCTCCGAGCTGAGGGTGGTGAAGACCTCGGTGAGGTACGCCGCGGCTCCGGGGTGCGTGGTGTCGAGGACGTACAGGGCGTGGCCCCAGTTGTGGCCGGCGTGCGTGGGGCCGCCGTCCTCGTCGCGCACCAGCCATTCGGGGTGCTCGGCGGCCAGGGTGCTCGACGGGTCGACGAGGAAGGGCGCCGTCCAGATACCGGCGCGGCGGCCCCGGGCCCGGATGGTGTCGGCGATGCCCGCGCGGGAGCGGAAGCGGCCGGAGAGGGTGAGCCAGTCGCCGAGGGCCTTCTGGTAGCCGTCGTCGATCTGCACGACGTCGATCGGGAGGTCGAGGGTGTCCATCGCACGGAGGTTCTCGTGGATGTCGTCCTCGGTGACCGAGGTGAAGTACTCGTACCAGGAGCACCAGACGGTGGGGGCCGGGCGGGGGGCCGCGAGGCCGAGGCCCGCCGCCCACTCGCCCAGCACCGTCTGGACGTCCGTGCCGGTCCACTCCTTCACCGGACCGTCGGCGCCGACCTCGGCGACCCCGTCCCGTACCACCAGGCGGATGGACGGGACCTCGCGTACGGGGTCGGGTGCGGCCCAGAGGCGGACGGGTGTGCCGTCGCCCGGGTCGAGGGCCAGCAGACCCTCTCCCTGGAAGGTGCCGGCCGGGACGGTGACACCGGGGCGGTAGCAGACCGTCGCCCAGTTGTCGCCGGTCGGACGGTACGGGGTCGCGTCGAGGGCGTAGGAACCGCTGGGGCTCCAGGACTGCCAGCCCTCCTCGTGGACCCGTGCCGTACCGGTGTCCACGGGCACGGAGACCACGTGGGTGAAGGGGTGGTGCACGAAAGCTTCTCTTTCACGGAGTGGGCGGGCCGCGGGGGCGGTCAGCCCTTGTTGGCGCCCAGGGTGAGGCCGCTGACGAACTGGCGCTGGAGTGCGAAGTACACGATCAGCGTCGGGATCGCGGTGAGCAGGGCGCCGGCGGCGACCAGGTTGGGGTCGGTGAAGTACTGGCCGGAGAGGTTGTTCAGCGCCGAGGTGATCGGCATGTTCTCGCCGGTGGAGATCAGTACGAGCGCCCAGAAGAAGTCGTTGTAGATCCAGATGGACAGCAACGTGGCGAGGGCGGCCATGGCGGGCTTGCACAGCGGCAGGACGATCTGCCAGTACAGGCGCCAGACGGAGGCGCCGTCGACGAGAGCGGCCTCGGTCAGCTCGTGCGGCAGGGAGCGCATGTAGTTGCTCAGCACGAAGGCGCAGAACCCGGACTGGAAGGCCACGTGGATGAGGACCAGGCCGAGCGCGGAGTCGTACAGCTTGCCGCTCATCGTGATGCCGGGCAGGTCGATGAGCAGGTACAGGCGGTACAGCGGGGTGATGATGACCTGCTGCGGGAGCAGGTTGCCCGCGGTGAAGACGAGCAGCAGGAAGAGGTTGACGCGGAAGTCGAAGCGGCTGACGTAGAAGGCGACCATCGACGACAGGAACAGCGTCAGCAGCACCGCCGGGACGGCGATGATCAGGGTGTTCACGAAGTAGTGCGTCATGTCCGACTGGGTGAACGCGTTCGTGAAGTTCTCGAAGTTCAGCTTGTCGGGCCACGAGACGTAGCCCTTCTCGCTGGTCTCGCCGTAGGGCCGCAGGGCCGCGTACAGCGCCCACAGCAGGGGTCCCAGCCACGCCAGTGCCATGCAGACGAGGAAGGCGTGCAGGACGATCCGGGCGGGGCGCAGGGGGGTGCGCTCCTTGGGAACGGCGGCCGCGGCGGTGGTGTCGACGGTGGTGCTCATGCGCGCCGCTCCTTCCGGAAGGTCGCGATCAGATACGGGATGATCACGGCGAGGGAGATCACCAGCAGGACGACGGCGATGGCCGATCCGTAGCCGATACGGCTGGACTCTCCGATGATGTTGTTGGTGACGAGGATGGAGAGCAGCTCGGTGCCCTCGGCGCCCTTGTTGAAGACGAAGACGAGGTCGAAGGCGCGCAGGGCCTCGATGATGGTGACGACCAGGACGACGGTGTTGGTCGGGCGCAGGGTGGGGAAGATGACGTTCTTGAACGTCTGCCACTCGTTGGCGCCGTCCAGCGCGGAGGCCTCGCGCAGGGACGGGTCGACACCCTTCAGGCCGGCCAGGTACAGGATCATCATGTAGCCGGTGTGGCGCCAGGACGCGGCGATGAGGATGGCCCAGAGGTTGAGGTCCGGGTCGCCGATCCAGTCGATGTAGTGGCCGGGTTCGTTGGCGCCGATGAGGCTGTTGATCAGACCCGTGTCGGGGTTGTAGATCAGCTGCCAGACGAAGCCGATGACCGCCAGGGACATCACGACGGGCAGGAAGAACGCCGTCTGGTAGACGCGGCTGAACCGGATGTTCTTGTCCAGCTGCACGGCCAGGAACAGGCCGAGCGGCGTGGGGATCAGGATCAGCGCGACGAACCAGATGACGTTGTGCTCGACGGCGGGCCAGAACTGCGGGTTGTTGGTGAACAGTTCCTGGAAGTTGTGCAGCCCGACCCACTTGATGGCGTCGAAGCCGATGCCGTCCCAGGTGGTGAAGGCCAGCAGGATCGACGCGAAGGCCGTCACCCAGACGAGGGCGACGTGCAGGAACGTCGGCAGACCCGCCATCAGGCCCAGCGTGAGCCTGTCTCGGCGGGTGAGGAGCCGCCGGTGCCCGTGGGGCACCTTGGCGGCCTTCCCGGTCTTTGCGGTTGTTGCGGCAGGGCCGGAGCCCGGAGGCGGCGTGGCCGCCTCCGGGCTCTCGGTGGGGGTGGTCGTCATGTCAGGAGGTCATCCAGTCGTGAGGACGGTCGGTCGTCAGGACGGTCGTCAGGACGCGAAGATCGTCTTCTTCTGGCGCTCGATGGACGAGAGCAGGCTGTCGACGCCCTTGGGGTCGCGGATGAACTTCTGCAGCGCCGGCTGCATCACCGTGGAGGTGAAGTCGGGGCGGCTGTCGCGGTCCATGAACTGGGTGAGGCTCTTGGCGCCGGAGATCATCTCGTACGCCTTCTTCTGCAGCGGGGAGTACGAGGAGGTGTCGGCCTTGGTGGAGGCGGCGACCACGTTCGGGTCGGCCTTCAGGTAGATCTGCTCGGCCTCGGGGGTGCCGAGGAACTCCATCAGCTTGACCGCGCCGGCCTTGTTCTTCGGGGCCTTGCTCATCATGTAGCCGTCGGTCGGGGCCTCGACGGTGTCCTGGCCGTACGCCGGGTCGATCTCCGGGAAGGCGAAGAAGTCCAGGTCGTCCAGGTCGGCCTTGTTCGTGAACTGCTGGCCCACGAAGGTGCCCAGCAGGTACATGCCCGCCTTCTTCGACACCAGGGTCTGCGCGGCGTCCTGCCAGGTACGGCCGACGGCGCCCTCCTGGTGGTAGGGGAGCAGCTCGGTCCAGTTGTCGAAGACCTTGCGGACCTTGGCGTCGGTCCAGGACGCCTTGCCCGCCATCAGCTCGACGTGGAAGTCGTAGCCGTTGGTGCGGAAGTTGAGCTGGTCGAAGGTGCCCATCGCCGGCCACGCGTCCTTGTCGCCGAAGGCGATCGGGACGAGCTTGTCCTTCTGCATCTGCTTGCACAGGGCGATCAGCTGGTCCCACGTGGTGGGAACCTCGTAGCCCTTCTCCTGGAAGACGCTCTTGCGGTAGAAGAGCGCCCAGGGGTACGTGTACAGCGGCACGAAGTAGAACTTGCCGTCCGCGCCCTTGCTGAGCTTCTGCATCGCCTCGGGGAAGTTGCCCGAGATCTTGTCCCACACGTCGTCGATCGGGCTGGCGAGGCCCTTGGCGGCGAAGAACTGCATGCGGTAGCCCGCGAACCAGTGGAACACGTCGTCCGGCGTGCCCTGCAGGTAGGAGTTGATCTGCTCCTGGAACGTGTTGTGGTCCTTGGTGTTCACGTCGACCGTGATCCCGGACTTCTTCTTGAACGCCGCGTAGATCTCGGCGAACGCCTTCTTCGGCACCGCGTCCGACGCGTTGGAGCCGAGCGTGACGGTCTTCGAGTCACCGGCCGAGCTGTCACTGCCGCCACAGGCGCTGAGCAGGGGGACGCCGGCGCCGAGCGCCACCGCCCCGCCGACGCCGCGCAGCACAGTGCGGCGGCTCGGGCCGGGGACGGAGAGACCGGAAGGTGTGAGGTGCATGTACGGCTCCCTGGGGACAGGTCGTTCGGTCTCAATGGCCCTCGCCGGTGACTGATCGAAAACAATCAGAAACCAACTCGACCGAACATCGGTGGCCGCCATAACAGCTCTATGTCATGTCATGCGTCAAGACTTCTTGTCCCCCTTTGTTGAAACGTAATCCCTGGATGTCGAAACGTGACCGACACATGCGTGAGCCGTGTCACACACCGAAGGGTCGCCCGCGAAGGCCACCGTGACCGCGCAAGATCGCCCACCACGGGTCAGCCGCCACCGTCCCCGGCCCTCGCGGGGGCCGCCTCGAAGTGTTTGCGCCGGTGTATCGCCACCGCCCGGCGCCCCCGCCGGGCCGGCGGCCTGCCGCCCCCGGCGACCCCGCCTCCGTCGAGCTGGAGCCAGATCCGTACCTCGGTGCCGCCCAGCACCGACGACCCGAGCCGGACGTCACCACCGGTCGACTCGGCGAGCCTGCGCACGATGTCCAGGCCGAGCCCCGTCGAGCCGTCGCTGCCGGAGCCGCGCCCCCGGGCCATGGCGGCCTCGGGATCGGCGATGCCGGGCCCCGCGTCGGAGACCAGGACGATCACCGCGTCCTCGGCGTCGTGGACGTCCACCGCGAAGGCCGTGCCCTGCTCCGTGTGCCGGAAGACGTTGCCGAGGAGAGCGTCCAGCGCGGCGGCCAGGTCGGCGCGGGCGACGGGTGTGCGGACCGGGCGCTCGACCCCGGCCACCCGCCAGGTGCGGCCCTCGTCCTCCGCGAGCGCCGACCAGAACGCCATCCGCTCCCGGACCACCTCGGCCGCGTCGCACCCGGCGCCGGGCCCCGCCGGCGCCGTCCGCGGCTTCGCCTCCCGTGCCGTGCGGATGATCGTGTCGACCTCCCGCTCCAGCTGCTCGACCGCCGCCCGCGTCTGCTCGGCGGCCGGCCCGTCGCCGAGCGAGGCCGCGTTGAGCCGCAGCACGGTCAGCGGGGTGCGCAGCCGGTGCGACAGATCGGCCGCCAGCTCCCGCTCGTTCGCCAGCAGTTGCACCACCTGGTCGGCCATCGCGTTGAACGCCGTCGCCGCCAGCCGCAGCTCCTTGGGCCCCTCCTCCGGCACCCGCGCGCCCAGCTGCCCCTCCCCCAGCTGCCGCGCGCTCTCCACCAGCCGCCGCGCGGGCCGGACCATGCGCACCCCGAGCCGGTCGGCCACCGCCACCGAGCCGACGATCAGCAGGGCACCCACTCCGGCGAGCACCGCCCAGGCCGTGGCGAGCCCCCGGCTCACCTCCGCCTCGGGCACGTACACCTCCACGACGGCTATCGCGCCGGAGCCGATCGCGGTGGGCTGCAGCAGTGTGGATCCGCCGGGCACCTCCGTGGTGGAGGCCCGGCCCAGCTTCCGCACGGTCGCGATGTCCCGGTCGGACGCCCGCTGCCGCCCCAGGTCGAGCGCGGCGGCCCCGGTGCCGTCCGCCGGCAGGTGCACCGCCACCCCGCCGTCGGACCCGACCGAGGCGACCACCCGCTCCAACTGCTCCCGGTCGGTGGTGATGGAGAGCGCCGGGGCGATCGCGGCCGCCTCCCGCTCGGCGCCGGAGAAGGCCCGGTCCCGTGCCATCTCCCTGACGACCAGCCCGAGCGGCACCGCGAAGGCCACCACGACCATCACCGTCACCGCCAGACACACCTTGACCAGGGCCCACCTCATGGCCCGGCTCCCGCCCCCGGCGGTTCCAGCTTCACACCGACCCCCCGCAGCGTGTACAGATAGCGCGGCTTCGCCGCCGTCTCCCCCAACTTCCGCCGCAGCCAGGACAGATGCACGTCGATGGTCTGGTCGTCCCCGTACGACTGCTGCCACACCTCGGCCAGCAGCTCCCGGCGCGCGACAACCACACCGGGCCGTCCCGCCAGGAACGCGAGCAGGTCGAACTCCCGCCGGGTCAGGTCGAGCGGCACGCCGTCCAGTGCGGCCCGGCGGCGCAGCGGGTCGATCGCGAGGCCGCCGACCCGGATGACCGGGGAGGGGGCCGCCTCACCGGCGAAGGCGCGGGAGCGGCGCAGTACGGCCGCCATCCGGGCGGACAGGTGCTCGACCGAGAACGGCTTGGTCAGGTAGTCGTCCGCGCCCGCGTTCAGCAGGCGGACGATCTCCGCCTCGTCGTCCCGCGCGGTCGCGATGATCACCGGGACGTCCGTGATGCCGCGCAGCATCTTCAGCGCCTCCGAGCCGTCGAGGTCGGGCAGCCCGAGGTCGAGGACGACCACGTCGAACCGGACGTGCGCCACCTCGCGCAGCGCCTCCAGGGCCGTACCGACGCTGCGCACGGTGTGTGCGGCGTCCGTCAGATGCCTGATCAGCGCCGAGCGTACGAACTGGTCGTCCTCGACCACGAGCACACTTGCCATGCGCCGCACCGTACGCCAAACGGGCCGGGCCGGTCGGGGCCTGTGGATAACTCACGCGACGCCGGCTCGGCCACGACACCACCGGGGCCCGTGGGGCAGGATGGCCGCGATGCGCAGAGGACTCCTTCACGTACTGGCCTGGCTGCTCGCCACGGGCGCGGCGGTCACGGTGACGTGGTGGGGCGTCCACACGGTCATGGCCGGCACGGCCTACGACCCGCCACGCGCCCTGCCCATCACGGCCGCCGACGCGCGGGACCCTGATGCGACGGCGCCGCCCGTCACCGCGACGGCCCGTCCGCAGCCGTCGGAGAGCTCCGGGGCACCGGCGCGCGGGGCGGACGAGCCGTCCCCCGCCCCCTCGAAGCCGCCGGGGTCCACGAAGCCGAGTCCCGGTCCGAGCACCGGCGCCCCGGCCGACGCGGGCAAGGTCAGGGCGTACGACACCGAGGGCGGCCGGGTGGTCCTCTCGCTCGGCGAGGACTACGCGACCCTCGTGTCGGCGACGCCCGGCCCGGGCTGGTCGATGCAGGTGTGGAAGACGGAGTCCTGGATCCGGGTCGACTTCGCCGCCGGCGCGGACCGGGTGTCGGTGTTCTGCACCTGGCACGACAGCGCGCCCCGGGTGGACGTCCAGAACTTCTGAGGAGGAGCGGTGCCGCCCTCCACGGGCCGGCGCGGCCACGCACGCGGGCCCCGCGAGCCGTTACTTCTGGAAATCGGGGACGTCAGCGGAACACCGACGACGGCGGTGCGGGAGAGGCCACCGCGCCCGCGTCCGACACCACCGGAGCGCCGCCCGTGAAGTCGGTGAGCGCCCTTCCGTGCTCGACCCGGCCGGGGTGCGGGTCGGAGGCGGCGCGACGGGTCAGTTCGGCGACGGGGAGCGGCACACCGGAGGCGACGAGGACCGCGTTGCCGAAACGTCTGCCCCGCAGCACGGTGGGGTCGGCGATCAGCGCCAGTTCCGGGAAGACCGCGGTGGCGGTGGCGATCTGGCCGCGCAGATGCGCCAGCGGCGGGCCGTCGGCGACGTTCGCGGCGTAGTACCCGCCGGGCCTCACCACCCGCCGTACATCCGTGAGGAACTCCGTCGACGTCAGGTGCGCCGGGGTGCGCGCGCCGCTGAACACATCCGCTATGACCAGGTCCGCCCAGCCGTCGGGCACCTTCGCGAGTCCCTCGCGCGCGTCCGTCGAGCGCACCCGTATCCGGGCGTTCGGGTCCAACGGAAGCTCTCGTCTGACGAGTTGGACGAGGGCGGCGTCCCGCTCGACGACCTGCTGGGTGGAGCGGGGGCGAGTGGCGGCGACGTACCGGGCGAGGGTGAAGGCTCCCCCGCCGAGGTGCACGGCGTGCACGGGCCGCCCTGCCGGGGCGACGAGGTCGATGACGTGCCCGAGCCGGCGCTGGTACTCGAACGACAGGTACGCCGGGTCGTCGAGATCGACGTGCGACTGCGGCGCCCCGTCGACCAGCAACGTCCACGCCCGCGGCCGGTCCCGGTCCGGCAGCAGCTCGGCGAGCCCCCCGTCGACCTCCTCGACCACGGCGCCCACGTCCTGCCCGCGCCGCCCCTGCCCCTTCTTCGACCTGCCCATGAACTCATTATCGGACGCGGGGCACCCGGTGCGCGCCGGGCGCCGGGGGCGCCCCTTCAGGGGCGGGGAACTGCGCGACAAGCCACGACGTACCGGCACCCGCCGCCGCACAGAACCCCTACGGCGACCGGGCGCACCTCACTGACAATTGTCCGCGGCCTCGATCAACCGCGCCGCCTCGTCCAGCGCGGCCCGCAACACCGCCGGATCGGTCGCGAGGTCCACCTCACCCGGGGGCAACAACCAGCCCGCCCCCTCCGGAGGAGCCAGCACCGCCCCGCGCCCGTCGCTCTGCGTACAGGTGCTCCCGGGCACGTCCCACGCGTCGGCCGTGCCGGGCGGCACCAGGAACCCGAGGGTGTCGCAGGTGTCGTCGTGCAGAACGGGCCCGACCGTCATGACGGGCCCCATCACGTCGAGGGCGCCCCGGCGGAGGATGTCGACCGCCTCCAGGCCCTGCCGCGCGGGCACGGTCACCAGGTCGCACTCGGAACGGGGTTCGTGGTTCTTCATCCGGGCCTCCCACGCCTACCAGCCCCCTGCACAACGCGCCGCCCCGTCAACGGCTACGGCGAAACTGCGCCGCAAAGGATGGCAGTTCATGGCATATCCCGGATGAGATATCCGGTTTGTAGCCAAACCTCGCGTGGGGGCCTCGATCGGGCGGGTACGTTCTTGCCCCGCCGGACACAGCGGAACCAACCGTGCAGCACGCACACAAGTCCTACTGAATCCGGCATGGTTCGACGGTTCGCGAGAGAGGGCCCGGCCATGGCGTCGTCATCGGTGACCTCGTCCCAGTTCCCCCGGCCGCAGCGGCCGAACCTCGCCTTCAGACGGCTGCGCGGGCAGCGTTCGCCGGGCGAGTTCGCCTCGGCGGTACGGCGGGCCGCGCTGGAGATCGGCGAGCGGGTGAGCTGTGACGCGCGGTACGTCGGGCGGGTCGAGTCGGGCGAGATCCGCTGCCCCAACTACGCCTACGAACGGGTGTTCCTGCACATGTTCCCCGGCCGGACACTGACCGACCTGGGGTTCGCGCCCCGCGCGGAGGTACGCGGTCGGGGGGCGCGCCCCGCCGAGGAGGCGCCCTCCCCTCGCTACGAGAGCCGCTCTCACCCCTCACCCGACGTGAGGGGTGAGACGGAAGGGACGTACGAGCCGTATGACACGCAAGAGATGTACGACATGCAGGACCCGCGGGGCGACACGGGCTATGTGCGCGGCCGGCGGGGCCCGCAGCACACGTACCGGAACCACGAGGAGAGCGACGTGCAACGTCGCGCATTCATGACCGGGGGTACCGCCGCGGTGGCGGCCGCCTCGCTCGGCCCCCTCCCCCTGGGGGGCGCGGCCTCGGCCGCCGGCCGTCCCGTCCACCGGGCGGGCACGGGGGAGGCGGGCGCGCTCGAAGCCGCCGTACGCAAGATCCGGCTGCTGGACGACCGGCACGGGGCGGACGGGCTGTACCGCAGGGCCTCGGCACCGCTGCGGGCGGCGTACGCGCTGCTCGACGCGGGCACCACCCGGCAGGCCACCGCCGACCGGCTGTACGCGGGGGCGGGGGAACTGGCCATCTCCGTGGGCTGGCTGGCCCATGACTCGGGGCGCTTCGACGACGCCCGCTCGCACTACGCGGAGGCGCTCGCGACGGCCCGGATGTCGGGGGACGCGGGACTGGAGGCGCACGCGTTCTGCAACACGGCGTTCCTCGCGCGCGACGCCGGCCGGCCGCGTGAGGCGGTACGGGCGGCGCAGGCCGCGCAGCGGGTCGCCCGGCCCCTCGGGTCGCCCCGGCTGATGTCCCTGCTGGCGCTGCGGGAGGCGGGCGGCTGGGCGGGGCTCGCCGACCGTACCGGCTGCGAGCAGGCGCTGGCCCGGGCGCACGCCCTGTACGGGCGGGGGGCCGCCGAGGCCGACCCGGAGTGGATGAGCTTCTACGGGGAGGCCGAGCTGGAGGGCCTGGAGGCGCAGTGCTGGTCCACGCTGGGCGACTGGTCCCGGGCGGCCCGGCACGCGCGCCGGGCCGCCGGTCTGCAGAACCCGCACTTCACGCGGAACATCGCGCTCTACACCGCCGAGCTGGCCGACGACCTCGCGCGCGGGGGTCGGCCCGACGAGGCCGCGGCGGCCGGCCTGCGGGTCCTCGACCTCCTCGACGAGGTCCAGTCCTCGCGTGTGCAGCAGATGCTGGCGGGCACGGCCCGGGTGCTGCTGCCCCACCGCCGGGCCGCGGGGGTGTCGGCGTTCCTGGAACGGCACGCGGGGGTCGCGCGGACGGCCTAGGGCCTGCGCAGGCCGCTAGGGGGCTGTCGACGGCCCGCCAGGTCCCGTCAGTGGCCCGTCAGGTGCCCCGTGTCGTTCCAGGACTCGATCGCCGGGTCGCCGTAGGCCCAGCCGAGGACCGACAGGGACGTGGGGCTGAGGCGGACACGGCCGGCGAAGGCGAGGCCGAGGCCCAGCCAGCGGGCGGCTATGGAGCGCAGGACGTGCCCGTGGGCGAAGACGAGGACGTCGCGCTCGGCGGAACGCGCCCACGCCACGACCTCGTCCGCGCGCGCGGAGAGCTGTTCCAGGGTCTCCCCCTCGGGGACGCCGTCCCGCCACATGAGCCAGCCGGGCCGGAAGGCCTGGATCTCGGCGGGGGTCAGCCCCTCGTACGCCCCGTAGTCCACCTCCATGAGCGTGTCCCACTCGGTGGCGCGGTCGCCGAAGCCGGCCAGTTCGCAGGTCTCACGCGCGCGGGAGAGGGGACTCGTCCGGATGTCGGCACCGGGCAGCCCGTCCAGGGGTGCCCGGTGCAGACGCTCGCCGAGGAGCTTGGCACCGCGCCGGCCCTCTTCGAGGAGCGGGATGTCCGTCCTGCCGGTGTGCTTCCCGAGCAGGGACCATTCCGTCTGTCCGTGCCGGGCCAGCAGGATGCGCGGTGCCATGAGCGACCTTTCGGGGGCCTTCTGCGAGAAGGGAGAATTGGGAGGCGGATGCTTCCATCATCGCGCACCCTGTCCGGGGGCAACCCGAGAGGCGATCTCTGCGTCTTGGACATCGTCTTGCACAAGGGCCACCACAGCACCACCTACAGATGAACACCGCGTACCACCAGGTACGGATGAGCACCGCACACAGGTGAACACCGAGGCACACAGATGGGGGAGGACGTCGGATGCCGCAGACCGAGGCGACCGAGGCACCGGTAGACAGAAGGACCGGCGCACCGGTTACCGAGGAGGCTCCGACCGCGCGGGCCCGGTGGTGGACCGAGCTGCCGCTGATCCTGCTGGTGTACGGGGCGTACTCGGCCGGCCGGCTCCTGGCGCGCGGCGACACCGCCCACGCCGTCGACCACGGCCTGGCGATCCTGCGGTTCGAGAAGGCCCTGTGGCTGAACGCCGAGCATCCGCTGAACCGGCTGTTCACCCGGGAGCCCTGGATCGGGATACCCGCCGACTTCTGGTACGCGTCGCTGCACTACCTGGTCACGCCCGCGATCCTCGTGTGGCTGTTCCGGTCCCGCGCCGTGCGCTACCGCGCGGCCCGCACCTGGCTGCTGACCTCCACCTTCATCGGCCTCATCGGCTTCACCCTGCTCCCCACCTGCCCGCCCCGGCTGCTCGACCCGGCCCACGGCTTCGTCGACACGATGGCCCAGTACAGCTCCTGGGGCTGGTGGGGCGGTGAGGCCAGCGCTCCCCGGGGCCTGGGCGGCATGACCAACCAGTACGCGGCGATGCCGAGCCTGCACGTCGGCTGGGCCCTGTGGTGCGGGGTGATCCTCTGGCGCCTCGGGAGCGGCTCGCGCCTCGTGCGGACGGCCGCCGTGGCGTACCCGCTGATCACCACGATCGTGGTGATGGGCACCGCGAACCACTACTTCCTCGACGCGGCCGCGGGCGCCGCCGTGATGGGCGTCGGTCTGCTGCTGACCCCGCTGGTGCTGCGGATCGCCGACCGGTGCCGGGCGGCGCTCGGTCTCGCGGCGGCCGGCACGGCGGCCGGGGACCGGTCCGGCGGCGTCGGCGGGCGGCGCGCGGAGGTGCCCGTCACTCCCGCCACCACGGCCTCGCGGGGCGCGGGTTCCCCCATTGTCAGTGGGGAGTGCCAGACTTCCCCGGGTGAGCGAATTCCACGGCAGCGGATCATCGAGCCCGAGCCGGGTGCCGTCCCCGCGGAGGCGGAGGACGGGGCTGCGGCACCGGCTCGCTGAGCTGCGCGGACCCGAGGTACCCCCCAAGGCGCTGGACGCGCGCGCCCTCGCCGCGCTCGCGGCCAACCCGGGCTGTGAGCGCCGCGCGCTGCTGGACGGCGCGGGGGTGAACAAGGCGGAGCTGGCCGGCGCGCTCGGCTCGCCCTCCGCCTTCGGCCAGTCCCAGTTCGCCTTCATGCGGGGCAACGCGTTCGAGGCCCGCGTCAAGGCGGACGGCGGCGCGGAGCTGCTGCGGCTGGTGCACGAGAGACTGGACCCCGGCGCCGAGCCCCCGGTGTCGGCCTCGGTCCCCGACCTCACGGCCGTGGGCCCCGAGGGCCGCACCGCCCGGACGGCGCTGGCGCTGCGCGAGGCCACGGAGACCGGCGGCTGGACCCTGCTCGACCACCCGATGCTCGCGCTCGACGTCGCGGGCACGCCCGCGTTCCTGGAGCCGGACGCGGTGGTGGTCCACCCGGACGGCACCTGGTCGGTCGTCGAGATCAAGTCCTTCCCGATGCTCGACGGCTCGGCGGACGCAGCGAAGGTGGGCGCGGCGGCCCGCCAGTCCGCGGTGTACGTGCTGGCGCTGGAGGAGGTCGCCGCCCGGCTCGGCGGCGAGCCGCGCGAGGGCGCCCCCGCGCCCGAGGTCCGCCACCGGGTGCTGCTGGTCTGCCCCAAGGACTTCACCAACCTCCCGACGGCCGCCGCGGTCGACGTCCGCAAGCAGCGGGCGGTCACCCGCCGCCAGCTGAACCGGCTGACCCGGATCGAGGAGATCGCGGACACCCTCCCCGAGGGCACCTGCTTCGCCACGGACCTGCCCCGGGAGCGGCTGACGAGCGCCGTCGAGGCACTGTCCGCCAGCTACGCCCCCGAGTGCCTCGCCGCCTGCGAGCTGGCCTTCCACTGCCGGGCCCGCTCCCGCACGGACGGCGCGGTGACCTCGCTCGGCCGGGCCGCGCGCGCCGAGCTGGGCGGCCTCACCACGGTCGACGAGGTCCTGGCGGCGGCCCACGGCCGGGCCGGTGACCCGGACGACCCCGCCGTGGCCGCGCTGCGCCGGGCGGCGGAGCTGCGGGCGGAGGCGCTCGCCACCGCGGGCGCCGCCCGGGAGGGCGCCGCGTGTCGCTGATCGCCACCCTCGCCCGCCTCGAAGCCGTCAGCTCCGGCCGCGCCCAGCCCGCGGCCACCGTCCTGCACCGGCACCTCTCGGACCGCCCGCTCGTCCTCGTGCCGCTCACCACCGCCGGTGAGGCCGGGGCCCCGCTCGGCGCGCTCGTCGGCACCGACCGGGACGCGCCCCGGCTGCTGGTGGTGCCCCAGCCCCGGGACCGTGACCTGCGGTTCGCGTTCCTGACCGAGCTGGCGGACATCGTGCTGCCGTACGTGGACTCCTTCGCCGACGTGGTGGAGACGGCCGAACGCGCCGAGACCGACCCGGAGACCGGCAAGCGCGTCAAGGTCGAGGTCGAACTGTGCGCGGACGCACCGCAGTTGATCCTGCCGAGCCGGACGGGCCTCGACCTCGTGCGGCTTCTCGGGCGCTCCACCCGGTTCCGGCGCACCGCCGAGCAGGACCCCGAGGCGCCGTATCCGGCGCCGCCGCGCGTGCCGCTGCTCGGCCGGTGGCTCACGCACTTCGGGGAGCGCGCGCGGGTGCCGGGCTCCTCTCTGCTGCTCGCGCTCACCGACCTGCTGTCGCGGCACTGGGCGACCGGGCAGTCCGGGGTGGAGGACCAGCATCTGGGGTCGCTGCTGGCCTGGATCGACCCCCCGGAGGGGGAGTCGGGCGAGGCGGCGGCGCGCCGGGCCGAGCTGGCGCGGGACGCCGAGGGCCAGCTGCTGTGCCCGCCCGCCGGGCCCGCGACCGACCCGGCCTTCGACAACAAGCTGCTGGCCCCGGCCGTCGAGCGGTACGACGGGGCGCGCCTCGCGCTGGCCGCCGCCGAGGACGGTCTGGAGGCCGACGACCGGCTGGGCGCGCTGACCGCCGCCGAGCGGGAGATCCGGGCCCTGGTCGAGAGCCGCACCCGGCCCACCTGGGACGCGGTCTGGCACGGCCTGGACCTGCTGCGCACCCTGCCGGAGGGCGCCCACGCGGCCGACCGGTGGACCCGCGACCGCTGGTCCTTCACCGGCCACCGGGACCGGATCGTCGCCGGGGAGCCGCCGCAGCCACGGATCGACGACGCGGTCACCGCCGCGAACAAACTGGCCGCGCGCGAGCGGGAACAGGCCCGGCTCGACGCCCAGGAGGCCCTGGACGACCCGCTCGTCATGGCCGGGCGGCGGCTGGCCGGGGAGGCGTTCGCCGGTGAGGTCACGGATGTGGTGATGGCGTACAGCGAGAGCAAGCGGCCGAGCCCGCGGCCGCTGGTCACCGTACGGACCCAGGACCGGCCACATCTCGGGGAGCGCGCGAAGGTGTACCGCTCGCTGGGCGGGAAGCCGCAGACGGCCGAGTTCGTGGGGTACGAGGGGTCCGAGGCGGGCACTGAGGGCGAGGGCCCGGACGGCGGCCTCCTGGTGCTGCGGATCATGGACAGGATGGGGCGGGGCAAGGAGCCGGAGGCGGGCTCGGTCCCCGAGAAGGGGGACGCGCTCTGTTTCACCCTGTTCGAGCACGACCAGCGGGGCGGGGCGAAGCTGCCGGACCCGGAGGACACCCCGTGGACGCACGGCGGGCCGCCGGGTGAGCCCGACACCGTGCCGCTGCCGGACCCGGTGACCGAGGAGGACGTGCTGTGACCCCCACCGAGGCCGTGCTCGACCCCGGGGCCGCGGCGGGCCGGGCCACCGACGCCATCCTGCGCGACACGCTGCACGGCGACGCGCGCGGTGTCGTCGTCGACTCGCCGCCCGGCGCCGGGAAGTCGACGCTCGTCGTCCGCGCGGCACTCGAACTGGCCTCCGCCGGGCGCCCGCTGATGGTCATCGCGCAGACGAACGCGCAGGTCGACGACCTGGTGATCCGGCTCGCGGAGAAGAACCCGGACCTCCCGGTCGGCCGGCTGCACAGCAGCGACAGCGACCCGTACGACAAGGCGCTGGACGCGCTGGCGAACGTGCGGAAGTCGGCGAAGGCGACCGAACTGACCGGGCTGGACGTGGTGATCTCCACGGCGGCGAAGTGGGCGCACGTCAAGGGCGTCGAGCCGTGGCGGCACGCGATCGTCGACGAGGCGTACCAGATGCGGTCGGACGCGCTGCTGGCCGTGGCGGGGCTGTTCGAGCGGGCGCTGTTCGTGGGCGACCCCGGGCAGCTGGACCCGTTCGCGATCGTGGGCAGCGAGCAGTGGGCGGGCCTGTCCTACGACCCGTCGGCCTCGGCGGTGTCGACGCTGCTGGCCCACAACCCCGACCTGCCCCAGCACCGGCTGCCGGTGTCCTGGCGGCTCCCGGCGTCGGCGGCGCCGCTGGTCTCCGACGCGTTCTATCCGTTCACGCCGTTCCGCAGCGGCACCGACCACGGGGACCGGCGGCTGGGGTTCGCGGTGCCGTCGGACGGTTCCGGTGCGGACCGGGTGATCGACGAGGCGGCCGCGTCGGGGTGGGGGCTGCTGGAGCTGCCGGCCCGGCACACGCCACGCACCGACCCGGAGGCGGTGCACGCCGTCGCCCTGGTCGTACGGCGGCTGCTCGACCGGGGCGGGGCGGCGACCTCCGAGCGGTCCGAGGAGCCCGTGCCGCTGACCGCCGACCGGATCGCCGTCGGCACGGCCCACCGCGACCAGGCCGCCGCGGTGCGCGCGGCGCTGGCCGGGCTGGGCGTCACCGACGTGGTCGTGGACACGGCGAACCGGCTGCAGGGCCGGGAGTACGACGTCACGGTGGTCCTGCACCCGCTGTCCGGGCGCCCCGACGCGACGGCGTTCCACCTGGAGACGGGACGGCTGTGCGTCCTCGCCTCCCGGCACCGGCACGCGTGCGTCGTGGTGTGCCGGGCGGGCGTCGGCGATCTGCTCGACGACCATCCGTCGACCGAGCCGGTGCAGCTGGGGGTGACCGTGAAGTTCCCGGACGGCTGGGAGGCGATGATGTCGACGTGGGACCACTGGTCCGAGCACCGGGTGACCGGGCGCCCCTGACCGTTCCGGCGGCTTCCGGTGCCCGGCTCGGGGGCGCGTGGCGCGGGGCGGGCCCGGCGGACGCGAGCGGGGCGGCGCCTCCCGGACGCAGGTGTGCGGGGGGCCGCGGATGGAAAGCCTCGGCAGGGTCGGTGCCTACTTGCGCGGTCACGGGAGAATGGACGGTGGCCCTCCACCCGGGACGCCCCCGGGGACCGGCCCACCGAACCGTCGTACGAGGAGGAGAAGACATGGCGGAGCCCACGCCGCGTCGGAACGAACCGCGGCTACGCCCCGCGCCCCTGCTCTTCGAGCCGGCGGAAGCGGCCGGCGATCCCGAGCACTTCTTCGACCTGGAGTCGATCGACGATCCGCGGGCGCTGCTGTCGCGGGCGACGGAGTTGGCGCAGGCGTTCCGGGCGGCGGCGGACCGGGCCGTGGAGTTCCAGGCGATCGCGGCGGCGCAACTGGCGGACCCCCGGCGGTTCGACCGGCTGACCCCGGCGGACATCGCGGAACGGGCGGAGTGGACCGAGGACTACGCCAAGAAGATGGTGGAGTACGGGCGGGAACTGCAGCGGGGGCGGGACGTGAGCGGCCCGGAGTCCCTCTGAGCCGTGTCCCTCCGGGAGAGGGGGTCGCGGGGCGGGGCCGGACGGCCGGTGCGACAGGTGACCACGGCCCTGGGCCGGGGCTGAGCACAGCCGGGGGATGAGCCGCACTGGCGCCCAGCAGCCGGGGAGTCACGGGGAGTCACGACAATCAGTGCCCAGCAGCCCAGAGCTGCACCTGACCGACGCTGGACGGCACACGGCGGCGCGGGCTGTCCCCCACACCGGTCGCCCGGGGCACCGGCACCGGCCCGGCCCCCCCCACCCCCCCCCCAGGGGCCCCGCCCGCGCCCGCCCCCCCCCCCCCAGGCACCCCCCCGCCCGGGCGCTCGCCCGCGGGGGGGGCGCGCCCCGGCGCCAGAGAGGCGCGGGCGCCCCCGCGGCCGGGGCCAGCTCGTACGAAACAGCGTCTGGCATATGCCGGGTGGGCAAGATACCCCACTTGCCCACCTCACGTCCCAGTTTCCGGCAACCGCCCGGGGTCGGGTGCTCACAGGCGGTAGATCTAGAGGTATGAGCGCTGGAGTGGGGACGGGCAGGTACCCGCAGGACGGGGACGACGTCGCGGGGGTCACGGCGGACGGGGCGGCTTGGCTGGCCTCGGCAGGAACGTATCCGCGCAGCAGCCTGGCGCTGTGGGAGGAGCGACCCTCCGCGCCGGTGGTACTGCCGTGCGGGACCGTCTTCGACGTCGTCAGCGTGCCGGCGATCTTCGGGCGACGCATGCTCGACCGGCTGTGGGACGAGGGCCCCGGCTCCGGCCCGGTCGCCGTCTACCGGGGGCGCACGCTGTTGTTCGCCTCCCCCGGCACCGCCCACCGGCTCCCCACCCTGCTGGCGTGGGAGGAGTGGGGTTCCCCCGGCCGCACCGGCGCCGTCCCTCCGCTCCTCTGTCACGGCACCGGTGACGCGGTGACCGTCCCCGCCGTGCTCGGCACCGAGCCCGAGGACGGCGGAGCCGGCACCGACGAGGGCCGCGGCAGCACACCGGACGTGCCCGGAACGAGCCGCCTCGGATCGCGCTGGCTCGTCGCCCCGGACACCCGCCGGCCCTGGCTACCGGGGCCCGAGGTACTGCTCTGGGCGGCCGTCCGGGCGGCCCGCGCGAGCGCCTCCGCGACCGTGCGCGTATCGATTTTTCCTCTCGTCGATCAGGGTGCTAAGGTCTACGACGTCAGCAGGCGCCGCTAGCTCAGTTGGTTAGAGCAGCTGACTCTTAATCAGCGGGTCCGGGGTTCGAGTCCCTGGCGGCGCACGACACGAGAGAAGCCCCTCGCGCAAGCGAGGGGCTTCTCTCGTTGTCCCGGCAACGCCTCGCCCCGGCGCCCGCGCCCCTACCACTCCGTCGTGATCCGCACCGTCCACGCCCCCGAGGCCGTACGCCCTTCCACGGCCACCCGTACGCCCTCCCCGGGCACCGAGAAGCTCTCCCCCACCCGCACCGGCGCGTCCGCCAGCGGCGGGTACACGGACTCCTCCCAGCAGGCCTCGGTGCGCGGATGGGCGTCGAGGACCTCGATGGGGCCGCTGCCCGACTCGGCGCCGCCGCGGATGCGGTAGACGAGGACGCCCTGGGTGCAGACGGCGGCGTCGTTGCCGACCGCCCCCCGCGCCTCGATCGCCAGCACGCTGTCGGGACCGGTCCGGACGACCGCCAGCTTCGTTCCCTGTCCGGCGCCGAAGGCCGGCACCCCGGCCGGCCCCCCGACCGAAGGAGTCACCCCGCCCGCGCCCGTTCCGACCGCACCCGCGGCGCCGCCGCCCGCCCGTCCGACGACCTGGCCGTCCACGGCCCGTCCCGTCCCACCCGCCTCGGTCTCCCCCTCGTACGCCCCTCCCGGCCCCGCCCCCACCGCCTCCAGCGTCAGCCGGGTGCTCCCCGCTCCCCGTACGCACGTCACCTGGCCCGGTTCCAGCCAGCCCAGTTTCCACTTGTGCCAGGCGAACAGGTCCGGGGCCAGCGCGAACTGGCTGCCCATGAGGTCCCAGTCGCCGACGTGGGTGTCCCAGTCGCCCTTGCCGTCGGCGGGGCGGTGATAGAGGTCGGGGAGGTCGAAGACATGGCCGGTCTCATGGGCGAGGACGAGACGGTCCGGCGGGTGCCGCTCGAACACGGTGACGACCCGACGCAGGCCCGTGCCGTCGATGTCCAGCGGTGTCTCGAGGTTGACCACCTTCGTCGCGTCCGAGTCGACACCGGGCGCGTGCGGGTCGGCGACGAAGTACACGATGTCGTAGCGGGAGAAGTCGACGTGCGGGTCGGCCGTGGCGAGTGCGTCCCTGAGATAAGCGGCCCGGTGGGTCGCGTTCCAGTCACGCCGTATGGCGTACGCCGTCGACGGCCGGGGCATCTCCAGCCACTCACGACGCGGATGGGGGCGGAGCGCGAACTTGCCGTACGACGCGCGTTCGAAGAACTCACTGGTGGCCGGAAAGTGATCCGCGGTCAGCTCGGCCGGTGTGGTGAGAGGGGCCGCGTCCGGGAATGACAAGAATACGAGTACGGCGTCGAGGTCGCGGGTGGGGCGCGGATACGCGGAGTTCCAGGTGTCGAGCCCCTCCGAGTGGTGCGCCTGGGTGCGCCGCAGCGTGCAGGGCTCCGACAGCGGTACGGCGGAGGGAGCCGCGATCAGGGAGGTCGCGGCGAGCGCGGTGAGGGAGGTGAGCATGGCCGCAGTGCTGCGCAACACGGGCGCCCGGTCGCCTAGGAGTTCCTTCCAGGGGAGCGGACGCTGCACGGAGACCTCCGGATGCGGATCTTGTGGACACCGCGTCCAGATTTTCTGAATTAGTAGTACTTTGCCCTGTTTGTCTGCACCAGAAGGGTGAGGGACAGGCGAGAAGGAGCCGGATGACCTCTGATGGCCGACACCCCGGACACTCACGGAACGTCACAAGCGGTCGACGGAACGGGGAAGCCGTTCAGCTCGGGGCAGAAACGATCTGCCAGATCAGGTCGTTGTTCAGGGAGACTGGAGAGTGGCTGGAAGGCCTTCGGGGCAGCCTCTATGATCGGCACACTTTCCTGCACGGACACGGCTTGAGCGCCCCTACGTACCGGTTCGGCCGCTCCGACGAGACACATGAGATCCGTACGAAAACGAGTGCACTGCGGGAGCGAACGGTGAGCGGAACGTCCCAAGGGCCGGCGCCCGCGGCAGACCTCGTCCGGCCGGCGATCACAGAGCGTCACGCCAATGCGTCAGTTCAGTCGTCCCGGTCGTCGGAGGAGAGTCCCACGACCCCCGCCGCCTTCTCCGTCGCGCCGCTGGCCATGGCCGTCGTCGACCGGGACGGACTGGTCGTCACCGCCAACGGGGCGATGGGGACACTGCTCGGAACGGGCACGGAGCCGCTGGCCGGACGGGTCGCCGCAGATCTGGTGGACCTCGCCTCGGACACCCGCACCTGGCACGCGTACCGCGAGGTGCTGCGCGGCCGGCAGGCCCGGTTGCGCTGCACGCGCCGACTCAAACAGCCGGACGGGACCTGGCTGTGGGTGCAGGTGGCGGTGGCGCCACTGCCCGAGGAGGAGCGGGCGGTGCTGCTGTCGGTCGCCGACATCAGCGCCAACCGTCAGCTTCAGGCCAGGCTCCGCCACCTGCAGATGCACGACCCGGTGACCCGCCTCCCCAACCGCACCCTCTTCTTCGAACAGCTCTCCGCCGCCCTCGAACGGGAGGCGTACGACGAGGTCGGCACCGGCCGGATCGGCCTGGTCTATCTGGACCTGGACGGGTTCAAGGCGGTCAACGACACCCTCGGCCACCGGGTCGGCGACCGGCTCCTCGCGGCCGTCGCGGAGCGGCTCACCCGGTGCGCCGACGAGGCCGCCCTGCTGCGCAAGGCCGGTACGCCCGCCGGGGCGCCGCTGGTGGCCAGACTCGGTGGCGACGAGTTCGCGCTGCTGGTGGAGGACTCCACCGGCACGGAACAGCTCGCCGACCTCGCCGACTCGGTCCTCAAGGCGTTGCAGGCGCCCTTCGACCTGGCCGGTCAGCGACTGTCCGTCTCCGCGTCGATCGGAGTCGTCGAGCGGCAGTCGACGAGCACGACGGCGACCGGCCTCATGCAGGCCGCCGACACCACGCTGTACTGGGCGAAGGCCGACGGCAAGGCCCGCTGGACCCTGTTCGACCCGGAGCGCAACGCCCACCGGATGACCCGTCAGGCCCTGTCGTCCACACTGCGGGCGGCCGTCGGGCGGGGCGAGTTCGTCCTGGAGTACCAGCCGCTGGTGGGCATGGCGGAGGGTGAGGTGCGCGGGGTCGAGGCGCTGGTGCGCTGGCATCACCCGCAGTTCGGCCTGTTGACGCCGAATCGGTTCATCTCACTGGCCGAGGAGGACGGCTCGATCGTCCAGCTCGGGCGGTGGATCCTCGCCACCGCCTGCCGGCAGGCCCGCCGCTGGCAGACCGACCACCCCGACCGGGCGCCGATCTTCGTCAGCGTGAACGTGGCCGTCCGTCAGGTCTGGGACTCCGACCTGGTCGCCGATGTCGCCGAGATCCTCGCGGAGACCGGCCTCGCCCCCCACCTGTTGCAGCTGGAGCTGACCGAGTCCGCGCTCATGGGCTCCGCCGGCCGCCCCCTCCAGGCGCTCAGGGCTCTCAGCGACATGGGCGTACGGATCGCCATCGACGACTTCGGCACCGGGTACTCCAACCTCGCCTACCTGAGCCGGCTGCCGGTCTCGGTGCTGAAGCTGGACGGGGCGTTCGTCCGGGGGTTCCAGTACGAGGGCGGGGAGGAGGGAGCGGGGCCCGGCGGGGCCGGACCCGCGGCGGGTGACGTCGCGGACGCCGGGCAGCCCAGCCCCGCCGACGAGATCATCGTGGAGGCGCTCGTCCAGCTCGCCCACCGGCTCGGGCTGTCGGTCACGGCGGAGGGCGTGGAGACCGACGCGCAGGCGTCACGGCTGCGCCGGCTCGGCTGCGACACCGGGCAGGGGTGGCTGTACTCCCGCGCGGTGTCACCGGAACGGATCGCGGAACTGCTGGGGGCCGCGGCCTGCCCTCAGGCCTGACCCCCGGTGCGCGGCATGTCGTAGGCGTCCGCGATCAGCTCGTAGGAGCGCAGGCGCAGGTCGGCGCTGTGGGCGTGGGTGGTGAGCATCAGCTCGTCGGCGCCGGTGCGCTTGTGGAGGTCGTCGAGGCGCGTGCGGACCTCGTCGACGGTGCCGTGCACGACGTCCGCGTTCCAGGAGTCGATGAAGTCCTGTTCGACCGCACTGAATTGGTGCGCCTCCGCCTCCTCAGGCGTCGGGACGAGGCCGGGGCGGCCGGTGCGCAGCCGGACCATGTTGAGCGCGGCGGCCCTGACCTGACGGCGGGCCTCCTTCTCCTCGTCGGCGGCGAGGGCGGAGACACCGATCAGCGCGTACGGGGCGTCGAGGACCGATGAGGGGCGGAACGACTCGCGGTACAGGTCGAGCGCCGGGATGGTGTTGCGCGCGGAGAAGTGGTGGGCGAAGGCGAAGGGGAGGCCGAGGGAGCCGGCCAGGCGGGCGCTGAAGCCGGAGGAGCCGAGCAGCCAGATCGGGGGCCGGTGCGGGGACTGCACGCCGCCGGGCGAGGTGCTCTGGACCGGGCCCGGGACCGCGTGGACACGGCGGTAGGGGTGGCCGTCGGGGAAGTCGTCGTCCAGGAAGCGGGTGAGCTCGGCGAGCTGCTCGGGGAAGTCGTCGGCGCCTTCGTCGAGGCGGGCCGAGCGGCGCAGGGCGGCGGCGGTGGCGCCGTCCGTGCCGGGGGCGCGGCCGAGGCCGAGGTCGATACGGCCGGGGGCCATCGCTTCGAGCGTGCCGAACTGCTCCGCGATCACCAGAGGGGCGTGGTTGGGGAGCATCACGCCGCCCGAGCCGAGGCGGATGCGGGTGGTGTGGGCGGCGAGGTGGGCGAGGATCACGGCCGGGGAGGACGAGGCCACGCCCGGCATGGAGTGGTGCTCGGCGACCCAGTAGCGGTGGAAGCCCCTCCGCTCCGCTTGGCGGGCGAGGGTGACGCTGGTGCGGAGGGCGTCCGTGGCGGTGCGGCCGGCGCCGACGGTGACCAGGTCGAGGACGGAGAGGGGGAACGGGGCCGTGCCCTTGGTTTCGCCTCGTATCTCGTCTGTGGTCACGGTGGGGCCTCCTGGGGCGGGTGGGTGGTGCGGGGGTGCGATTTCCGGTTAACAGGAGGGTGGCTCCGGTTATTCCCTCGCCCCCGCCGCCCCTACCCGTCCCTCCCACCTCCCCCGCTCTCGGCCTCGTTCGAGCGGGAGGTGCCCCCATCAAGGGGTTGCGCCCCTTTGACCCTGATCTGCCGCTTGGTGAGGGCTGGTCGCGCGGTTCCCCGCGCCCCTGGACGAACGGCCTGCGGCCCGTTCGTCCAGGGGCGCGGGTGGTCATGCCTGCACGATGGGTTCCCTGGTGAACAGCTGGCCCAGTTGTGGTGCGTTGATCCTCCTGTCGGCCAGCCTCAGGGCCTCCCAGAGTGTGACCTGGTTGGCGGTGAGGACCGGTTTGCCGAGCTCCTTCTCCAGGGTGGGGAGGTGGGAGGCGGTGTGGAGGGCCGTGTCCGGGAGGAGCAGGGCCTCCGCGTCCGGGTGGTCGCCCGCGCGGGCGAGGGCGAGGGTCTCGTCGAGGCCCCAGGTGCCCACCTCCGCCGCCGTGACGATGCCGGCGCCCCGGACGGAGAGGACCTCGATGCCGGCCGCCGCGAG
The DNA here is from genome assembly GCF_042802995.1 of Streptomyces sp. NPDC057438. Classification (NCBI taxonomy): domain Bacteria; kingdom Bacillati; phylum Actinomycetota; class Actinomycetes; order Kitasatosporales; family Streptomycetaceae; genus Streptomyces; species Streptomyces sp. NPDC057438. The sequence goes on along the minus strand of NZ_JBHVDD010000014.1, from coordinate 80,722 downwards.
GAAGCCGGCGAAGAGACGGGCCACGTCGTCCGGGTAGGTCGCCGCCACGGCGACCCGGGTCGCGCCGATCTCCCGGGCCGCGTGGGCGAAGGCGAAGGACGTGGAGGAGGCCGGCAGGCCCGCCGCCCGGGCGAGGGCGCGGATCTGCTCGTGGGCGCCCTCGTAACCGTGAACGAAACTGCCGCTGGTGCAGGCCCAGACGACGGCCTCCGCACCGGACAGGCGCAGGGCCTCGCAGCCGGCGGCCAGCCGTTCGGGGGCGCCCATCTCACGCAGGGCGTCCACCCGGTGGGCGTCCTCGCCGATGTCGGTGTGCACCACGTCCACCCGGATGTCGCTGCCGAGCAGTTGCTCCATCCGCGGATAGTCGTCCTCGGCGGAGTGGCCCGGATAGAGGAAACCGAGTGCGGTCATGCCCAACCTTCCTGTTCTTCCGGCAGTACCGGCGGTGGCGGAACAGGCCCCGCACCGAACGGCTGCCTGGCCGACTCGTCGAGCAGAGCCTGGTACGGACCCACCGCCCGGGTACCCAGATGACGCAGTGCCGCCCACATCGTCACCTGGTTGGCCGAGATGACCGGCATCCGCAGTTCCGCTTCGAGCTGGGGGATGACGTCGTACGTGGGGAGATTGGTGCAGGCGATGAAGAGGACGTCCGGGGTCGCGGCGCGGACCGCCCGGTGTGCCATGGCGACCACATCGCGGTAGGGGACCTTCCAGATGTGCCGGACCAGCCCCAGCGAGGCCCGGCCGGTGACCAGGATGCCCGCCTGCGCGAGGAATGCCTCCAGGGAACGGGTGACCGACACGGTGTACGGGGTGACCAGGGCGACCCGGCGCGCGTCCAGCTCGGCCAGGGCGGCGAGCAGCGCGCCGGAGGTGGTGACCGCGTGCGCGGCGCCCGCACGGATCATGGCCTCACCCATCGCGCGCTCCCCCGCGACCCCCGCGACGAAGCTGCCGCTGGTGCAGGCATAGGCGACGGTCTCGGGCGCGACCTCGTTCAGGGCCCGGACCGCCTCGTGGAGCGTCTCGTGCTCGGAGACCAGGCGGGCCAGGTGGAGGCTCACCTCGACCGGCACGTACGGGGTCCGGGTGAGATGGAGGGAGACGTCGTCCGGTACCCACCGCCACAGTTCGCGGTCGAGGGCGAAGTCGAAGGGGGCGATGACGCCGATGCCGCGCTGCGGTCGGGGTCCACCGAGGAAGGAGACGTTCATGACGGTCACCGGCCTCACGGAGAGAGATGTGCGGACGACAGAACGTGCGCAAGTCCGTGTTGACGAAGGTAGGTTCGGGTGCGAGCGTGGTCAATCAGTGCATGTCACACGCATCTCGTGGGGTGGCCGGTGTCCTCTCTCGTCCCTTCCTCTCCCGTGGCCTCGTCACGGCGTCCGCACCTCCTCGTCCTCGACACCGAGCCGCGCCCCCGGCTCGGCCGGCTCACCGGGCGGGCGACGGTCGAGTACGCCGACGCCGCGACGCTGGCCGAGCGGCTGCCCTACGCCGATGTGCTGCTGGTGTGGGACTTCACCTCCCCCGCGGTGCGGGACGCCTGGCCGGACGGCGGGCCCCGGCCGCGCTGGGTGCACACGGCGAGCGCGGGCGTGGACCATCTGCTCTGCCCCGAACTGATCGCCGACGAGGAGGTGGTGGTGACGAACGCGCGCGGGGTCTTCGAGGCGCCGATCGCCGAGTACGTCGCCGCGCTCGTCCTCGCCATGGCCAAGGATCTGCCGCGCAGTGGGGAGCTGCAGGGGCGGCGGGAGTGGCGGCACCGGGAGACGCTGCGGGTGGCGGGCGGCCGGGCGTGCGTGGTGGGGTCCGGGCCGATCGGGCGGGCGATCGCGCGTCTCCTCAAGGCCCTCGGCCTGCACACGGCGCTGGTCGGCCGGACCGCACGGCCCGGAGTGCACGGTCCGGAGGACCTCGACCGGCTGCTGGCCCGTGCCGACTGGGTGATCGCGGCCGCACCGCTGACGGATGCGACGCACGGCATGTTCGACGCCCGGCGGTTCGGGGTCATGCAGCCGTCCGCGCGCTTCGTGAACGTGGGGCGCGGGCAGCTCGTGGTGGAGGACGCGCTCGTGGAGGCGCTGCGCAAGCGGTGGATCGCGGGGGCCGCGCTGGACGTCTTCGCGCGCGAACCGTTGGGCCCGGACGACCCGTTGTGGGAGGTTCCCGGGCTGATCGTCTCTCCCCACATGAGCGGGGACACGGTGGGCTGGCGGGACGAACTCGGCGCCCAGTTCGTGGAGTTGTTCGAGCTGTGGGAGGCGGGCAAGCCGCTGCCCCACGTGGTCGACAAGCAGCTCGGGTACGTGCCCGGGCAGTGAACCCCCTGGGAGGGGCCGGATGTCGAAGCTGACGGAACTGTCCGCCGTACGACTGGTCGAGGGGTACCGCAAGGGCGAGTTCAGTCCCGTGGAGGTGACCCGGGCGACGCTGGAACGGGCCGAGCGTGTGCAGCCGGCCGTGAACGCCTTCGTCCGGATCGACACCGAACCGGCCCTCGCGCGGGCACGGGAGTCGGAGGAGCGCTGGCGGCGCGGGGAGCCGGCCGGGGCGGTCGACGGGGTGCCGGTCACGGTCAAGGACATCCTGCTGATGCGGGGCGGACCGACCCTGCGGGGCTCCAGAACGGTGTCCGCGCAGGGGAGTTGGGACGAGGACGCGCCTTCCGTGGCCCGGCTGCGGGAGCAGGGTGCCGTCTTCCTGGGGAAGACCACGACGCCCGAGTTCGGCTGGAAAGGCGTCACCGACTCGCCGCTGAGCGGGGTGACGCGCAATCCGTACGACCTCTCGCGTACGGCCGGGGGCTCCAGCGGGGGCGCCGCCGCGGCCGTCGCGCTCGGGGCCGGGCCGCTGGCGCTGGGCACGGACGGGGGTGGCAGCGTGCGCATCCCGGCCGCGTTCTGCGGAGTTTTCGGACTGAAGCCGACGTACGGGCGGGTGCCGCTGTATCCCGCGAGCGCGTTCGGCACGCTGTCGCACGTGGGGCCGCTGACCCGGGACGCGGCCGACGCCGCGCTGCTGCTGGACGTCGTCGCCCGGCCCGACGCGCGGGACTGGTCGGGGCTCGGACCGCCGACCGGCTCCTTCGTGGACGCGCTCGCCGGCGGGGTGCGGGGGCTGCGGGTCGCGTACTCGGCCTCGCTGGGCGGGCAGGTCGCCGTACAGCCCTCCGTCGCCCGCGCGGTGCGGCGGGCCGTGGAGGGGCTCGCCGGGCTCGGGGCGTACGTCAGCGAGGCCGATCCCGACTTCTCCGATCCGGTCGGGGCGTTCCACACGCTGTGGTTCAGCGGGGCGGCGCGGGTGACGCAGCGGATGGGGGCGGAGCAGCGGGCGTTGCTGGATCCCGGGTTGCGCGAGATCCGGGACGTGGGGGCTCGGGTGTCCGCGCTGGAGTATCTGGCCGCGGTGGACGTGCGGATGGATCTCGGGCGGCGGATGGGGGCGTTCCACGAACGGTACGACGTGCTGGTCACGCCGACGTTGCCGGTGACCGCGTTCGAGGCGGGGGTGGAGGTGCCGCGGGGTTCCGGGGGACGGCGGTGGACCGCTTGGACGCCGTTCACGTACCCGTTCAACCTGACGCAGCAGCCGGCGGCGAGTGTGCCGCTGGGAGTGGAGGGGGGTGGGCTGCCGGTGGGGCTGCAGGTGGTGGCGGCTCGGCACCGGGACGATCTGGTGTTGCGGGTGGGGCACGCGTTGTACGAGGCGGGGATCGCGGGGGTGGCTGCGCCGCGGCTCTGAGGGGTGCGTTGTCGGGTGCGGGCCCGGTGGGGCTTCTCGCGCAGTTCCCCGCGCCCCTAAAGACACAGGCCCTGCGGGCCTGAACGGCCAACGGTCTGCGGGCCTGAAAAGTATGGGGCGTAGCCCCTGCTTTTCAGGGGCGCGGGGAACTGCGCGAGGAGCCCCACGCACCCGCACCCGCCGAGACCCGCACCCCCGAGCTAGGAAGCGCGCCTGAACGACAGGGTCTCCCCCGCCGCCCCTGTCCGCCACAGGTCGTTGCACGCCCGCGCCATCTCCTCCAGGCCCGACACCACCTGGCCCCAGACGATGCCGGGCACCCACCCCACGTCCCCGTTCAGCAGCAGGTTGTTGCGTTCGTAGAAGAGGGCCAGGTCGACGAGGGTCGCGTCGGGGCGGACGTCACGGTCGTAGCCGTACGCGCCGGTGGCCAACTCCGTCCCGGCGAAGGAGAAGTAGCACAGGTCGCCCGGGATGGGTGTGACCGTGGGGTTCTCCAGGGGCGGCTCGCGGTCGGCGAAGGGCGGGAAGAGGGCGTAGATCTCGTTGCGGGCGTACTTGGCGTGGTACACGTCGCCCGACAGGGGCAGCGCGTCCCACACCGCCGCGCAGGTGACCGGCGCGCGGTCGTCGAGCAACCGGGCCGTGCAGCGGACCCCGCGCCGCTCCAGCGCGATCTCGATGTGCCGGTCCGCCGGTTCCGCCACCGCTGCCTCCTCGCGTCGACACACCCGCCCCGCGCCTGCCCGGTTTCCCCGACTTCAACCCGTGCGTGAAGGACCGGAAAAGACCCGGCATACCCGTTGCCGCTTCGGGTAGCCGCGCGGCCATGGCTCGATTGCACGCACACGACAGGAACGGCCGGCGTCCCAGCAGACCCGGCATCCCCCGCCGCACCCTGCTCACCGGTACCGCCGCCCTGGTCGGCACCGGCGCGGTGGTGGGGGCGAGCAGCGGATGCAGCAGGGTGGCGACCGCGGACACCGGCGACGGCGGCCAGCTGTTGCAGCAGCTGCGGGCGAAGGGCACCGTACGGCTCGGCATCGCGGGTGAGCAGCCGTACGGCTACATAGGCAAGGACGGTGAGGTCACCGGCTCCGCGCCGGCCATCGCGCGGCGGATCTTCCGCCGGCTCGGTGTCGAGCACGTCGAGCCGTTCCCCACCGAGTTCGGTTCGCTGATCTTCGGGCTGAACTCGCTGCAGTTCGACGTGGTCGCCGCCGGCATGTACATCAACCCGGAGCGCTGCGAGCAGGTGCTCTTCGCGGACCCCGAGTACCAGATGAAGGACGCCTTCATCGTGCCCCGGGGGAACCCGAAGAAGCTGCGCACCTACGCCGACATCGCCCGCACCGGCGCCCGTATGGCGACCGGCATCGGCTACGCGGAGATCGACTACGCCAAAGAGGCCGGGGTGAAGCACATCGACACCCTGCCGGACCAGCTGGCCGGTCTCCTCGCCGTCGAACAGGGGCGCGTCGACGTGTTCGCGGGCACCGCCGTCACCGTGCGGAACGTGGTCGAGCAGACCGGGAGCACGAAGGCGGAGGCCACCGACGAGGTCACCCCGGTCGTGGACGGCAAACCCGTCATCGACGTCGGCGGCTTCGCGTTCCGCATGCCCGAGCGGAATCTGCGGGACGCCTTCAACCGCGAGCTGCACAGGATGAAGCGGAGCGGGGAGCTGCTGGAGGTCATGCGGCCCTTCGGGTTCACGAAGGACCAGATGACCGACATCAGGGCAGAGGAGAAGTGCCGCGCATGAGTGCCTCGGACGAGACGGCACCCGTGCGTGCCGTGAACGGGGTGACCGTCGCCGGCCCCCTCGACGACTTCGCCTTCGGCTCGGGTCTGTGGGAGCTGCTGCTGCGCGGTGTGTGGATCACCGTCCAGCTGACCGTGTACGGCGCGGCCCTCGGCGCCGCCGTCGCCTTCGCCGTGGGCCTGGCCCGGCAGCACCGGCTGTGGATCGTGCGGTTCGTGGCGGGCGCGTACTTCGAGATCTTCCGCGGCACCTCCGCCCTGGTGCTGATGATCTGGGTGTTCTTCGTGGTGCCGCTGACGTTCGGCTGGCAGCTCGTCCCGATGTGGGCCGCCGTGCTCACCCTGGGCTGCACCTACGGCGCGTACGGCTCGGAGATCGTGCGCGGCGCGGTGGCGGCGGTGCCGGTCGCGCAGCGCGAGGCGGGGGTGGCGCTGAGCTTCACGCCCGCCCAGCGGATGCGGAAGATCGTGCTGCCGCAGGCATGGCCGGAGATGGTGCCGCCCTTCTGCAACCTGCTCATCGAGCTGTTGAAGGGCACCGCGCTGGTGTCCGTGCTGGGCGTCGCCGACACGACCTTCGCCGCCCAGCTGGTGCGCAACGCCACCGGGCAGAGCGCCCCGGTCTACACGGTGGTCCTCGTCATGTACTTCGTCCTCGCCTTCGCCATCACCCGGGTGATGCGGCAGGTCGAGCGGCGGGCCAAGGCCGGTGTCGGCCGGGCCCCCCGCGCGGACGTCCCCGGGCCGCGTCAGGCCGTCGCCGGGCGCCCGCAGGACCTGGCCGGAGCGGCTGCCGGTACGAGTGGCGGCGCAAGTGGCACGGGTGCCACGAAGACATCGGCCCCCGGAGGTGCCTCGTGAAGTGGAACTGGTCCACGCTGGACGACTTCATGCCGGCTTTCTGGGACGGCGTCCTGGTCACCCTGCAGGCCCTGCTCTGGGGTTCGCTGCTCGCCTTCTCCCTCGGCCTGGTCTGGGCCCTCGCCCAGCGCTCGACGCTGAAGGCGGTGCGCTGGCCGGTCAAGGCGGTCACGGAGTTCATCCGCAACACCCCGCTGCTGGTGCAGCTGTTCTTCCTGTTCTACGTGCTGCCCGAGTGGGGCCTGACCCTGTCCGCGCTGGCCACCGGTGTACTGGGCCTCGGCCTGCACTACTCGACGTACACCGCCGAGGTGTACCGCGCCGGAATCGACGGGGTGCCCGCCGGCCAGTGGGAGGCGGCGACGGCGCTGAGCCTGTCGCGCTCGCGCACCTGGACCGCGGTGATCCTGCCGCAGGCGCTGCGCCGGGTCGTGCCCGCTCTCGGCAACTACGTCATCGCGATGCTGAAGGACTCGCCGATGCTGATGACCATCGGTGTGCTGGAGATGCTCGGCGAGGCCCGCCAGTTCGGCTCCCGGACCTTCCAGATGAACGAGGCCATCGTGACCGTCGGCATCGCCTTCATCCTCATCGCCTATCCCGCCTCCCTCCTCCTGCGAGCCCTGGAGCGTCGTCTTGTCCGCTGACACCCCGCTTGACACTCCGACCGACACCCCGCTGACGAACGAACCCGGGTCCGCCGGCCGGCGTGTGGCGGACACGAACGAACTGATCCGCTTCGAGAACGTGACCAAACGATTCGGCAGCAACACCGTCCTCGACGGGCTGGACTTCTCGGTCGACGCGGGCAAGCACGTCACGCTGATCGGCCCGTCCGGCTCCGGCAAGACGACGATCCTGCGGCTGCTGATGACCCTGGCCAAGCCGGACGAGGGGAGGATCACCGTCGGCGGACGGCAGCTGTACCCGGCGAGCGAGAAGCAGTGCCGTGAGGTCCGCAAGAACATCGGGATGGTGTTCCAGCAGTTCAACCTCTTCCCCAACATGAAGGTGCTGCGGAACATCACCGAGGCGCCCGTCAACGTCCTCGGCCTCTCCAAGGACGAGGCCGAGGCGCGGGCCCGTGAACTGCTCGACATGGTCGGGCTCGCCGACAAGTGCGACGCCTATCCGACCCAGCTCTCCGGCGGGCAGCAGCAGCGGGTGGCCATCGCCCGGGCGCTGGCGATGCGCCCGCAGGTGCTGCTCCTCGACGAGGTGACGTCCGCGCTCGACCCCGAGCTGGTCGCGGGCGTGCTCGACCTGCTCAGGGACATCGCCCGCACCACCGACATCACGATGCTCTGTGTGACCCACGAGATGAACTTCGCTCGGGACATCTCGGATCAAGTTCTGATGTTCGATTCCGGCCAGGTGATCGAATCAGGCAGCCCCGAGAAGATCTTCGGCGACCCGTCACACGAACGAACGCGCGAATTCCTTGGCGCGGTCATCTGACTACACCGAGTGAAGGGGTGAACGCGTGGGAACATCCGAGGTCCATCCGCCGGGCCATGCCTTTGGCATATGCCAGAGTGCTGGTCCGGCAGTTGGGAGGGGCGGGGGCCTGAGGAATTTCTCGTGAACAACCCCTCCGCGTACGGCCCTTGGGCCGTATCGTGGGAAACGGCAAGCTGTCCGAAAAACGGCCCGAGAAGCGCAGGGGGAAACCGTGGCGCTCAAGCACGAGCCGACCGCGCCGTACCACTCGGCCCAGGACGCCCTGCGCGTCCTGGAGACGGTGGCGCGGCACGCAGGTGGCGTCACCGACGCCGAGATCGCCCGTCGTACCGGCGTCGACAGTGAGCGGTTGACCGCGCTCCTGCGGATGCTGCGTCGCGAGGGATACGTGGAGCAGACCACCGACGGCGCCTACGTCACCGGTGCCGCACTCGCCCGGCTGGGCTCCGCGGAGGGTCACGACCAGGCCCTGCGCGAGCAGCTCCAGCACACCCTCGACCGGCTGCGCGACTCCGTCGGCGCCGCCGTCTACATCACCCGTTACCTGGACGGTGAGATCCAGGTCACCGGCTGGGCCGACAGCGCGGCCACGCCCGCGGTCCACGAATGGGTCGACTTCCGCTCCTCCGCCCATGCCACCGCGTTCGGCAAGGGCCTGCTGGGCCAGCTCGACCTCAACGGCCGGCGCGACCACCTCTCGCGCCACCGCCCGGCGCGGCTCACCGCCCGCACGATCACCAACGAGAAGGTGCTGCTGAGCAAGCTGGACGCCCAGACACCCACGGTCCCGGTCCTCGACCTCCAGGAGTACGCGCCGGGCACGGTCTGCGCGGCCGTCCCCCTCACCGCGGGCTCCGCCGTCGGCTGCCTCGCGCTGTCGCTCCCGCTGGAACACGCGCACCGGCTGCGGGCGGCGGCGCACACACTGAACCGGGGAGCGGCCCCGGTGCTGCTGTCGCTGGCGATCTAGACACCGGGGACACGCGGAGATCCAGCTCACGTTTAACTGGTCGAAGGCACCCCCACGGACCAGGTAGTATTTTCTCTGTCGCCAGCCGCGAAGGCGGGAAAGCGACAGAGTCTGCGCCGCTAGCTCAGTTGGTTAGAGCAGCTGACTCTTAATCAGCGGGTCCGGGGTTCGAGTCCCTGGCGGCGCACATCGAGAAGGCCCCTCGCTCCGGCGGGGGGCCTTCCGCGTACGCGCCGCCCTCAGCTCCTCAGGAACGCCAGCACCGCCAGCACCCGGCGGTGGGTGTCCTCCGCCGGCGGCAGGTCCAGCTTTCCGAGGATGTTGCCGATGTGCTTGCCGACGGCCGCCTCGGTGACGACCAGCTCCCGGGCGACGGCCCCGTTCGACCGTCCCTCGGCGACCAGCGCGAGCACCTCCCGCTCACGCGGGGTGAGCGCCGCCAGCGGGTCGCGCCGGCGGCGCAGCAACTGCCGGACGACCTCGGGGTCGACGACCGTGCCCCCGGCCGCCACCCGCTCCACGGCTTCCGCGAACTGTTCGACCTGGCCGATGCGGTCCTTGAGCAGATAGCCGACGCCACTGCCGTCGCCGGTGTCCAGCAACTCGGCCGCGTAGGCCCGTTGGACGTACTGGCTGAGGACCAGGACGGGCAGGGCGGGGTTCGCGGCACGCAGGGCGAGGGCGGCGCGCAGCCCTTCGTCGGAGAGGCCGGGCGGCATCCGTACGTCGGTGACGACGAGGTCGGGGGCGTACGACGTCACCGCCTCCGTCAGCGACTCCGCGTCCCCGACCGCCGCGACGACCTCGTGCCCGAACCGGGTCAGCACGCCGACGAGCCCTTCCCGCAGCAGCACGCTGTCCTCGGCGAGCACGATCTTCAGCGCTGGGGGCACGGGATCTCCAGGGACAGGACGGTCGGGCCGCCGGCCGGGCTGTGGACGGACAGTGTCCCATCGAGCACGGCGAGCCGGTCGGAGAGGCCGGTGAGGCCCGTGCCGCGCGCGGGGTCGGCGCCGCCGGTCCCGTCGTCCCACACCTCCACGGACAGCACCCCGTCCGCGTACCGTCCGCCGATCCGGGCCCGCCGCGCCCCGCTGTGCCGGCCGACGTTGGCGAGGGCCTCGCGGACCGCGAAGTAGGCCGCCGATTCCACGGACTCGGCGAACCGGGGCAGGTCCACGTCCAGTTCCACGGGTACGACGGAGCGGTCGGCGGCGTCCGCGAGGGCGTCCGGCAGGCCGTAGTCGGCAAGCACCTGCGGATGGATGCCGTGGATCAGCTCGCGCAGCTCGCCCAGGACCTGATCGGCCTCCTCATGGGCGGCGGCCAGCCGGCCGGCCAGTTCCGGCGGGGCGTCGAGGCGGGCCAGGCCCAGGGTCATGCTCAGGGAGACCAGGCGTTGCTGGGCCCCGTCGTGCAGATCGCGCTCGATCCGGCGCCGCTCCGCCTCGAAGGCCGCCACCAGCCGGGCCCGTGACCGGGTCACCTCGCCCAGTCGCCGTTCCGCCTCCGCCTCGCTCGGGGCGAGCAGCAGCCGGGCGAGCGCGGCACGCACCTGGGCGTACCGGACGAGGGGCCACAGCAGCGCGAGGAGGAGGACGGTGCCGACGGCCGTGCACAGCAGGGCCTGCCCGTAGGAGTCGATCAGCCAGAGCTTGGCGATCCGCGCGTCACCGCTGGCGCTGCTGGTCGTCGCCAGCTGCGCGGGCGCTCCGATCATCGCGCCCGGCACGACCAGCGCGACGAACAGCGCGACCACGTCCAGCGGCCACAGCACGAACGCGAGCAGGGCGGTGTACGCCAGCTCCCGCCAGGTGGCCCGTTCGGTCAGCCGCAGCCGGGTCCAGGCGGCGAGACCGGGCTCGGCCGGGACGGCGTGCGGGCCGGGCGGCGGCGGGGTGCGGGTGAGGGCCAGCCGGCGCCGTTCCAGGGCGCCGACCGGGATGCCCGACAGGACGGCCACGGCGAGCAGCGGCAGCCCCACCAGGACCGGGGTCAGGGCGAGGCCGAGGACCCCGAGGACCAGCAGCACCACCAGCAGCGGGACGCCGACGAGGACACCGCTCAGCAGGTAGGCCACCGCGCGCGGCAGCTCCCGCAGGACCGTTCTGATCATGGGATCACGGTAGGCGGGGGCGGCGGGCGGTGGCCATGGGCCCAGGTGGTGTCCGGGGGTGGGCCCAGCCCTACCTCGTCAGCAACTCCTCCCGCCCACGCGCCCGGTACTCCGCGACCAGCCGTGCCAGGTCGACCGCCGAGAACCTGCGGTAGGCCCACTTCCCCGGCGGCCGCCACCAGACCGGGTCGGGGCAGCGGAAGCCCTCGCGGCGGAGGGTCGCCCGCTGGATCTTGTTGGTGGCGGTGACGGGCATGGACGGGACGACCCGGACGAAGCGGGGGGTCATCTTGGTCCCGAGGTCGGGCTGCGAGACGAGGAACTCGGCAAAGCCGTCCGGGTCGAAGGCGCCCGCGACGGTCGCCATGACCTGGTCCCCGGCGACGGGGTCGGGCACGGCGTAGACGGCGACGGCCTCGGCGCCCTCGTAGCGGGCGAGGATGTTCTCGATGACGGCGGCGGCGAGGTTCTCGCTGTCGACGCGGAGGCGGTCGTCGGTGCGGCCGGCGAAGTAGAGGAAGCCGTCGGGGTCGCGGTAGAAGAGGTCTCCGGTCCAGTACCAGCCGTCGTGGCGGCGGGCGGCGTCCGCCTCCGGGTTGCGCCAGTAGCCCTCGAAGGGGTTGGGGCCACGGTTGACCAACTCCCCTATCGCCTCGGTGCCGTTGAGCAGCCGGCCGTCGTCGGCGAGGAGGGCGGGCGGGCACTCCTTCCGGGTCTGCGGGTCGACCACCGCGAGATCGTCGCCGGGGGCCGCCCGGCCGATGGCCCCCGGCGGTGTCCCGGGCGTCCGCTGGATCGCCGCCCCGCCCTCGGAGGACCCGTACCCCTCCACGAGCCGTACCCCGAACCGCTCCTCGAACGCCGCCGCGTCCACCGCCCCGGCCTCGGTGCCGAAGCCCATGCGCAGCGGGTTGTCGCGGTCGTCGGGGCGGGGTTCGGTGGCGAGGACGTACTGCACGGCCCGTCCGACGTAGGTGAAGTACGTGGCCCCGTACGCCCGTACGTCGTCCAGGAACCGGGAGGCGGAGAACCGGCGCCGTAGCGCGATCCCGGCTCCGGCGACCAGGGCGGGGGCCCAGTCGGCGATGACCGCGTTGCCGTGGAACATCGGCATGCAGACGTAGTGCACGTCGTCCCGCCGTACCCCGAAGCGGTCCACCAGCGCCCGCCCGGCCGCCGCGAGCCGCCCCTGGGAGCAGAGGGCCGCCTTGGGGGCGCCGGTGGAGCCGGAGGTGAAGTAGAGGAGGAGACGGTCGGCGGGGCCGGCGCGGGTGGGGTCGGGCCGGGCGTCGGCGTAGGGGGCGAGCAGTTCGGCGTACGGCTGAGTGTCCGTCACCAGTATCCGTACGCCGTCGAGTTCGAGACGGTCCAGCAGGGGCAGGTGGGCCTGTTCGGTGATGAGCAGGCGGCACTCGGTGTGCAGGATGTCGCGGGCCAGTTCGGGGCCCCGGCGGGTGGGGTTGACACCGGCGACGGCGGCGCCCGCGAGGGCCGCCGCGCTCAGCCAGAGCGGGAATTCGGGGGTGTTGTCGAGGAGGACGCCGACGTGCGGCTCGGCGGTGGGTGGCAGGTGGTCGGCGAGCAGTGCCGCGCGGGCGGCGGCCCCGGCGGCGACCTCGTGATGGGTCAGGACCTGTTCCTCGAACCACAGCCCGGGCCGGTGGTCGTCCCACCGGTCGGCGACGAGCTGTGCGACCGTGCGCCTGATGGACTCCATGTCGGCGCACGGTAGTTGACGCACCGTCAGTTGAGGAGGGTCACGGCGTCGGGAACGAGGGGTCCGTGGAGAACTGGTGGTAGGTGACCATGAAGAACACGCAGAACGCGAAGGCCACCCCGAGGAACGCCAGGAGGCCGAGTCCGGCCGCGGCCTGCTTGACCCGCTCGCCGGGCGCGTGGGCGGTGGCGACCACCTTCGGGCCGTCGGTGTAGTACACGGTCACGAAGTCGCCCTCGACCGTGGTCATCGGCCCGTCCTCCTCCTCGAAGCGGACGGCGCGGCCGTCCCGGGCCGTGAACTCGTACACGTGGTGGATCGTCGTGCGCACGCTGCTGTGCTCGCCCGTGCTCCGGTGGACCGTGGTGAAGGTCTTCAGGCAGCGCGCCTCGGCCGTCAGCCCGCTGTTCCAGGCGCTTCTGACGCGCAGCCAACGACTCAGGACGCGGTACGCCATGAAGCCGATGAAGGTCATCATGACCACGGGAATGAGGTAGAAGAAGACGTCCATGGCGGTTCCCCCCGAGTTCGGCGGCCGCCCTGGTCGGCGGCGTGTGGGGAACGTACCCGGGTGGGGGCCCCGCGCAGCTCAAGCGATGCTCAGAACTCGCGGGGCCGGGGTGCCTGGGCTCAGAAGGTGACGTCCGAGCAGGCGTAGAACGCGTTGGTGGTGTCCGCGATCGTCCAGACCGCGAGGATCACGTGGTGGCCGCTCAGCCCGGACGGCAGACGGCCGGTGTGGGAGAGCGTGGACGGGGGGCGCTGACCGTTGTAGGGGACGGTGAAGAACGGGGTCAGGTTGAGGTCGGAGCGGGCCAGGGCGTGGTTCTGGTTCCAGCCCGCCCTGGTGACGTAGTACTTGAAGTCGGTGGTGGCGTGCATGGCGGTGAACTGCCACCGGAAGGTGTAGTTCTGACCGCCCGTCACCCTGGTGGTGGGCCAGGCGCCGCCGCCCGGCCTGGTGGACGCGTCGAGCCGGCTGAACCTGGTGTTGCCACCGGAGCACAACCGCCCGTCAGCCGGCCCTGAGCCCGGGAAGCCCTTCGGTCCCTCGACGCTCTGCGGCTCCCACTGGATGTCGCCGCAGTTGGTCACGGTGCCGTTCTGACAGAGCTTCTGCCGGCTGACGGGGAGGTCGGTGTAGCCGTGGCCGGAGGCGCCACCACCGGAGAGCACGAGCGCTCCTGTGGTGGCCAGGCCGACCGCGGCCGCGTACCACTTGGTCCTGTTCCGCGCGTGAAGGCGCATGCTGCCGCTCCCTGGAGTACGTGGGGAACTTTCCAGGTCTAGACCAAGTCCCAGATTATGGGCGACCGTTGGCCGTGTCCATATCAAAAGCACGGCCGTACCGATTCCCCGGAGCCGGGCGGCGCCGGCGGTTCAGGGCGACACCTCGCGCCGCCCCGTGTAGAACGCCACCGTCAGGTCCTTCACCAGCGCCTTGCGCTCGTAGTCGTCGAGTTCGACCAGGCCGCGCAGCGTCAGCCGGGTCACGGTGTCCTCGACCGAGTCGACGACGGAGGTGAGGACGGTGTCGCGGTGCTGGGCGTCGAGCGCGGCGATCCGGCGGCGCTGCATCACGGCGGCCACCTCGGGCGCGTACTCGATCCGGGTCGGCTGGACCGAGAAGACCTCCATCCCGACCGGCGCCGCGTCCGCCACCACCAGCCGCGTCAGCGCCTCACCCACCGCCTCCGTGTTCCGCAGCGTCCCGTCCCTGACCAGCGCGCCCGGCGCCACGTCCGCGGGCAGCCGCGCCAGCACCCGGGAGACCGCCGCCTCCACGCACTCGCGCAGGTACCGCTCGTGGTCCTCGATCCCGAGCACCGCCCGCGCGGTGTCCCTGACCCGCCACGCCACCAGGACGACGACCCGCATCGCGACCCCGTTCGCGTCGACCGCCGCCATCGGCTCGCTGCGCCAGTGCCGCAGCCGTACGTCGACCCGGCGACGCAGCACCAGCGGGTTCACCCAGAGCAGGCCGGTACGGCGGACGGTCCCCCGGTAGCGCCCGAACAGCCCGAGCACCCAGGCCCCTCCGGTCCGCCCTCGCGCGAGCCCTCCGAACCCGAACATCGCCAGAGCCCCGGCGCCGGTGTACGCGGCCCACTGCGCCGGTCCGAGTCCGGCACCCGCGTACGCGGCCGGCAGTCCGAGCGCCCTCGCCGCGAGCCCCGGCAGGACCCCGGCCCACCAGGAGGTGAGGACGCATCCGGCCACCCCGCAGGCCCCGCCCAGCACTCCCAGCGCGCCGGGGACCACCCGCGCCGGCCGTTCGACCAGCTCGGGGTCGACCTCGACGGCGGGGCGGGGTTCGGCGGACGCGGGCCCCTGCCGCACCCGCGGCTGCTCGCCGGTACCGCGCCGCCGGCCCACGACGGCGGGGGTGACCGGGACGGCCACCGGGACGGGGTCGTCCCGGAACAGCAGATGGACGGGGATCTCGGTGGTGGTCTCGTTCTGGATGAGCCGGGCGGGCCGCGCGGGCCCTTCGGGCTCCGGTGTGGGTGGGGTGGTCGTGCTCATATGTGCCTCCATGCCTCCGCGCAGGAAGAACCGTGGTGAGGGTCCCACCGGTTCGGGTGGGACGTCCGGGGGGACATCGGGCCGGGATGGGGCCAAGGGCCGGGGGTCCGGCAGCGGATCTGGCCGGGGATCTGGCCGGGGGTCGGGCCGGGGAAGAAAGAAGCGGGGCGGCGGAAGCCGTCCGCCTCCGTCAGGAGAACAGCCGGCGCCAGGTCTCGGGGCCCGGGTAGCCGTCCGCCGCGCCGCCGCGCCATCCCTGGGCCCGCTGGAACGCCTCCACGTTCCGCCGGTCGGACTCGCCCCAGCGCGGCCCCGGACCCGAGGTGTAGTACTTGCCGAACCCCTTCTCGACCAGCTGCTTCCCCAGCCGGGTGACATACGCGTTGTCCGCGCCCGGCCGGAACATGCCGCGCCCCGGATAACCGGGAACGCCGTGCGAGGCGGACGGACGGAGCCCGCCGGGAACCACCGAGGTCCCGGAACCCCCCGGCCGGGCGGGCTTCGCCGGCTCTCGCGGCAGGCCGGGCGGGGTGGGCTTCACCGACGGCGCTCCCGGTGGGCGGGAGGCGCCGGGGGTGCCGGACGGGGCGGGGGCGCCGGGAGTGCCGGGCCCTCCGGGCTTGCCCGGCGGCCGGTGCACCGCCGGCGGTTCGGGCGCCGCCGGCTTCCCCTTGGGGCCCGCATTCCCGGCCGGCGGAATGTCCCGGCCCCGCCCGGCGACCAGATACGACCAGGTCAGCGGTCCCGGAATGCCGTCGGCGAAGTGGCCCGACCAGCCCTGCGCCCGCTGGAAGGCCCGGGTGGCCCTGCGGTCGGCGTCCGACCAGACCGGTCCCGGCCCGCCGGTGTAGAAGCGGGCCCCGCCGCGCTCCACCAGCATCTGCCCCAGCCGGGCGACGTACTTGTTGCGCGCGCCGGGCCCGAAGGCCTCGGGGCCCGGGAAGCGATCCCTCATGGACGGCCCGGCGGCTCCCTTCGCGCCCGGCGTCTCCGGTGTCCTCGGCGGCGCGGCGGGCGTGCCGGCGCCGCCTGCGGAGTCCGTCCCGTCGTCCGGCAGGTCCTCGTCGTCGGCGATCAGCCCCTTGTAGCGGTACGGCACGTAGCGGGCGGCGTTGTCCCAGTACCCGTACGGGGTGGCCTGCCTGCGGGCGTACGGGCGGGCGGACTCGTAGGCGATGTAGTGGGTCTCCGCGTAGTCCGTCCAGCCGCCGAAAATGACGACGTGCGATCCCTTTTGCGGGTCCTTCGGATTATGGAAGAGCAGCATGTCGCCCGGCTCCAGCCGGTCCTTCGAAATGCGCTGGGCGAACTTCCCGAGGCTGCCCGTCCATTCGTTCCCGGGGAGGTTCCAGGCCATCGAGACGAACCCCGAGCAGTCCTGCCGATAACCGTCGGACCAGTACTCGCGCATGCTGTACGGAACCTCGGCCTCGATCCAGGTCCTGGCCCTCCTGATGATGTCGGCACGGGTGGTGGGCGGCAGCGTCACTTCTTTCGGCGGCTTCTCCCCGTCCGCCGGACGACCCCGGGGGCCGTGCAGCGCACCCTTCTTCCCCTGGGGAGTGTCAGGCCCCTCACCTGCGGGAACGGCACCGGGACGAGCCGGTCCGTGGGCCGCCGCGACCGCCGGTACGACATGCCCCGCGCCCAGTGCGGCACCGGCGGCGGTGGCCACCACGAGGGCGTTCCGGACGGATCTGGCCGCCGGGTGACTCGTCTGGCCGTATCGGGCCGCATACGGCAGGACCCGCCGCCGGTGGACACAGCCGGGGCATTCGCAATCGGTCCCCGGATCGATCTCCTCGAATACCGGAGTCTCCATACGATTCCCCTCGCGAACCGACCGAAGAATTCCACGCATCTGCACGCCCGTCAGTTTCTCAACTGTCACCCGGTGTCGCATGCTGACGGTCCAAATGATGTACGCCGCCGCTGCCGGGCCGCGTCCGGTGCGCGCCCACCCCCCCGTCGGATCGGCCGGCTGCCGACGGCCGGGGCGGCGGTCGTGTGGCCGGGCGGTCGGGACGGCGGTCGGGACGGCGGGGATCGGGCGATCGTCGGATGCCGCCGCTGCGGGGGAAAACCAGAGAAAGGAAACGTTTCGGCAATTCAATAGTCACCGGGCGGTCCGGTAATTACTCGAATTCAGCGCCCCCGCGGCCGGACCTGCGACTACGCGTGGACGAAGTCGAAGACGACGTCCACCGGCTGGGCCATCGGGGGCGGCGTGGACCTCGGTAACGCCACCTCGCCCTCAAGAAGTGGTGCAATACCGTGCTCTCCCTGGTCGGCGGGTACCAGAAGACCACCGAGATCAGCACCAACTTCACCTGGACCGTACACCTCAACGACGGTGGGCTCTCGGCAGCGACTGCAGAACGTGACCTGCGAGTGGTACTCCCAGGACGTGCTGAACTCCAAGCACGGGGACGACGTCTGCAACAGCATGCTGCGCGCGGACAACGTGTTCGAGGCCAAGAACCGCACCATCAGCCAGTTCTACGTCAAGAGCTGAGCACGCCGGCCCCGGTCGCCCGTCTCCCCCCGCCGGGAGCCGGGCGACCGGCCGTTTCCCTGCGATCCGACGGGGGCCACGCGGTCAGGAGCACCCCGGTGCCTCCGCTAGACTTTTCCTCGCGCGCCGCTAGCTCAGTTGGTTAGAGCAGCTGACTCTTAATCAGCGGGTCCGGGGTTCGAGTCCCTGGCGGCGCACCACCCGAAGAGGCCCCTCGCGAGCATGCGGCGCGAGGGGCCTCTTCGTATGCCCGCCTCCTCGCACGGCCACGTCTTCGCACCTCCAAGGCTTCGCACCTCCGCGCCTCCGCACCGCCGGGCTTCCGCATGCCCGCGTCTCCCGCACACGCCCGGCGTCGCGTAAGCGCCCCCTGGGGCCTCCCCGCGCGCGCCCCCGGCTCCCCGCCCCTTTCGCACACCCGTGCCATGGGCGAATTAGCGCCGAAATACGGACCCCAAACTCTCACCGAGGTACACGACATATGCGCTCAGGAACAAAAGATGCCGAGCGGGCATCAATGCAACCGGATGGCCGCCGCCCCGTGTCTCCATGGTGTAGATCACATGGTGACGATGACGCACTGATGTGTCCGTAACGGTCGAGGGGGACCGATTCGGACGAAAGACCGACGAACACGCACTCGATGTGTGTGCGGGGGGAATGACTCATGACGTCGACGCCGACGGGCGCCCGGCACAATCACGATCCATCCGAAACAACCCGGCTCAAAGTACCGTCGCCCCGGACCGGTGCATTCCGCAAGCTGCGGAAGAACCTCCCGCGATACGACTACGAGCACTACAGCCGCCTCGCCGGACCACTCACCCAGCCCGATCCGACCAAGCCCTACACGGTGCAGTACCGCTCGCTGATCTCCCAGGAGCCGCACCGTCTGCGGGTGGCCCTGATGCTGGCCGCCGCGCCGCTCCTCTCCCTGGTCCTGCTCGGCTGGCTGCTGCAGCAGGAGCACTGGACCAGGCGCGACTACGTCGAGTACGACTTCCTGCCCGCACTCGACATGGTCATGCTGATCTCGATCGGCCTGATCGAGTTCTTCCGCTGCATGAACGTCCTGTCGAACGCGCACGCCACCCTGGTCGCCCGCGACCCGATCCCGGTGGTGCCCGAGACCGGCACCAGAGTCGCCTTCCTCACCTCCTTCGTGCCGGGCAAGGAACCGCTGGAGATGGTGACCAAGACCCTGGAGGCCGCGGTGCGACTGCGCCACCGCGGGCTGCTGCACGTGTGGCTGCTCGACGAGGGCGACGACCCCGCCGTGAAGGCGGTCTGCGCGCGCCTGGGCGTGCACCACTTCTCCCGCAAGGGGATCGCGAAGTGGAACCAGCCGAAGGGCCCGCACCGCGCCAAGACCAAGCACGGCAACTACAACGCCTGGCTGGACGCCCACGGCGACGACTACGACTTCTTCGCCTCGGTCGACACCGACCACATCCCGCTGCCCAACTACCTGGAGCGGATGCTCGGCTTCTTCCGCGACCCGAACATCGGCTTCGTGATCGGCCCCCAGGTGTACGGCAACTACGACAACTTCGTCACCAAGGCCGCGGAGTCCCAGCAGTTCCTGTTCCACGCGCTGATCCAGCGCGCCGGCAACCGCTACGGCGCCCCCATGTTCGTCGGCACCTCCAACGCCGTACGGATCAGGGCGCTCAAGCAGATCGGCGGGCTGTACGACTCCATCACCGAGGACATGGCGACCGGTTTCGAGATCCACCGCCACAAGAACCCGGTGACGGGCAAGAAGTGGCGCTCGGTGTACACGCCGGACGTGCTCGCGGTCGGCGAGGGGCCCAGCGCCTGGACGGACTTCTTCACCCAGCAGATGCGCTGGTCGCGGGGCACCTACGAGACGATCCTCAAGCAGTACTGGAAGGGCTGGTACTCGCTGCCGCCGAGCAAGCTGTTCAACTACACCATGATGATCATCTTCTACCCGATGTCCGCCCTCAACTGGATCCTTGCGGCGCTGAGTTGCGCTCTGTTCCTGGGCCTGGGCGCCTCGGGTGTGAACATCGATCCGACCGTGTGGCTGATGCTCTACGGCAACGCCTCGGCGCTCCAGATAGGCCTGTACGTCTGGAACCGCCGGCACAACGTCTCCCCGCACGAGCCGGAGGGTTCCGGCGGGGTGGCCGGCATGGTGATGTCGGCGCTGTCCGCGCCGCTCTACGCGAAGGCGCTGATCGACTCGGCCCTGCGCCGCAAGAGCAAGTTCGTGGTCACGCCCAAGGGCGACTCGGCGAGCCCCGACCGGTGGTTCGGCACCTTCCGGTACCACTGGTACTTCATCGTCATCTTCGGGGCATCGATCGCCGCCGGCCTCGTCCTCGGCCACGCGCATCCCGCGATGATCGTCTGGGCCGTGTTCGCCATGATGATCACCGCTCTGCCGATCGTCGCCTGGCGTTACATGCTGCGGCAGGACCGGAAGAAGGCCGCCGCGGCCGCCGAACTCCAGGGTTCGATGGTGGCACCCCCCGAGGCGGCACCCGCGC
Source organism: Streptomyces sp. NPDC057438 (assembly GCF_042802995.1). Classification (NCBI taxonomy): domain Bacteria; kingdom Bacillati; phylum Actinomycetota; class Actinomycetes; order Kitasatosporales; family Streptomycetaceae; genus Streptomyces; species Streptomyces sp. NPDC057438. Next base: position 60,520 of record NZ_JBHVDD010000014.1, on the reverse strand, counting down.
CCTTCACGCCACAGTCCGCACCACACGCCCCGCCCGCACCTCACGCTCCCCGGCACAAGCCGAGCTGGGCCGCGTCCGGGCCGGGCAACGGGAGTAGCGAGCAGACCATGCAGATCGCCCTGGGCGGACTTGGGGGACGTAAGGAATGAAGGACCGTGCAGGCCGCCGCCGCGCCCGTCGCCTCGCGATCGGCGGGGCGGTGGTCCTCGCGCTCGCCGGGACGAACGGGCCCTGGGTGTACCGCTTCAGTACGGAGAAGTACCACGAGTACAAGATCAACAGGCCGGAGTACAAGGCCGCCAACGGGCACTGGCAGATCGTGGAGTTCCCGGAGCAGTACCGGCAGAACACCATCCACGCCGCGCTGCTGCACACCGGCAAGATTTTGCTGATCGCGGGCTCCGGTAACGACGCCGACAACTTCGACAAGAAGAAGTTCGACACCCGCCTCTGGGACCCGGTCGAGCAGACGATCGAGCGGGTGCCGACCCCGGCCGACCTGTTCTGCACGGGGCACACCCAGCTGGGCAACGGCAATCTGCTGATCGCTGGCGGCACCAAGCGCTACGAGAAGCTGAAGGGCGATGTCACCAAGGCCGGCGGCCTGATGATCATCCACAACGAGAACCCGGACAAGCGGATGACGATCAGGGCGGGGACCAGGTTCGTCGGCAGGGAGAACGGCAGGACGTTCGTCCTCAAGGACACCGTCGACATCAAGAAGGCCGTCAAGACCTTCGACCCGGACACCGGGAAGTTCACCGGCAACAAGCCGGGCATCGCGCGCGCCTACGTCGAGGCCGAGCGGCGCGGCAGGAAGTACGAGACGGGCACGGAGGACAACTACCGGATCGTGGGCCTGAAGGGCGAGGACGCGCGGAACACGTACGGCATCGCGCAGAAACTCGCCCTCGACAAGAAGGACTTCCAGGGGATCAGGGACGCCTACGAGTTCGACCCGGTCGCCGAGAAGTACATCAAGGTCGACCCGATGAACGAGGCTCGCTGGTACCCGACGCTCACGACGCTGTCCGACGGCACCGTCCTGTCACTGTCCGGCCTCGACGAGATCGGACAGCTGGTCCCGGGCAAGAACGAGATCTACGACCCCGCGACGGAGAAGTGGACGTACACCAAGGACGTCCAGCAGTTCCCGACGTACCCGGCGATCTCCCTGATGCAGAACGGCAAGCTGTTCTACTCGGGCGCGAACGCGGGGTACGGGCCGGACGACATCGGGCGCGACCCCGGTGTCTGGGACCTGCGGACCAACAGGTTCACGAAGCTGCCCGGCATGAGCGACGGCAAGCTCCTGGAGACCGCCGGGACCGTGCTGCTGCCTCCGGCACAGGACGAGAAGTACATGGTCATCGGGGGCGGCGGGGTCGGTGAGTCGCAGCGGTCGAGCAAGAAGACCCGGGTGATCGATCTGCTGGCCGACAGGCCCAGGTTCGTGGACGGGCCGCAGCTGGCGAAGGGCACGCGGTATCCGCAGGCCTCGATCCTGCCCGACGACACGGTGCTCATCTCCGGGGGCTCCGAGGACTACCGCGGGCGCGGCGACTCCGACATCCTGGAGGCGCGGCTGTACGACGCCAGGACGGGCGGGATGCGCCGGGTGGCCGACCCGCTGATCGGCCGGAACTACCACTCCGGGTCGATCCTGCTGCCGGACGGACGGGTGGTCTTCTTCGGTTCGGACTCCCTCTACGCCGACAAGGCCAACACCAAACCGGGGGAGTTCGAGCAGCGGATCGAGATCTACACGCCGCCGTACCTCTACCGGGACGCGCGGCCGACGCTGACGGGCGGGCCGAAGACGGTCGTGCGCGGCGGGACGGCGACGTTCGGTGCGCGGGACGCTTCGGCGGTCAGGTCGGCGCGGTTGATCCGGCCGAGTGCGTCGACGCATGTGACGGACGTGGACCAGAAGTCGATCGAGGTGGACTTCGTGGCGAAGGGCGACCGGATCACCGTGACCGTGCCGAAGAACCGGAATCTGGTGCAGTCGGGGTGGTACATGCTGTTCGTGATGGACGAGGCGGGGACGCCGAGCGAGGCGCGGTGGGTGAAGGTCCCGTAGCGCTGCGCCCGCCTGCGCCGTTGTGACCTCGGGCCCGGTGGGGCTTCTCGCGAAGTCCCCCGCGCCCCTGAAGAAGCACGGGCTGCGCCCCGTGCTTCTTCAGGGGCACAGCCCGGCCCTCAGTCGGACGCCTTCGCCAGGGCCAGTGCGTACTCCGGCCACCACTCCCCCGCCTTCGGTCCGCCCTTGCACTCCCCGTCGGACTCACCGGGACGCTTCACCCACAGATACGCGTCCACCAGCTCGTCCGGGGTCCTGGTCGTCGGGGTCTCCCCCAGCGCCCGCCCCGGCGGGTTGCACCAGCGCTCGTCCTCGTCGCCCTCGGTCCAGGGACCGTTGCCGTTGCGGCTGGTGTCGACCACGAACGGCTTGTCGCCGATCCTGGACGAGAGCCGCTTGCCGTACGCGATGGAGTCCTTGGTGGTGTAGAAGTTCGAGACGTTGACGGCGAAGCCGTCCGCCTGCTCGATCCCGGCCCACTTGAGGGGCTCGTAGATCTCGTCGGGGTCGCCCCAGCCGGCGTTGCCCGCGTCCAGGTACACCCTGGTGTTCTTCAGCGCGCCGAGCCTCTCGATCGCGCCCTTCAGCAGGTCGTACCGCTCCCCGTGGAACTCCTCCGGGGTGCAGCCGTCCACCACGTGGAGCACCGCGTCGGGCTCCAGGACGACCGTGGCCGCCCGGTCCCCGATGCCCCGGGCGACCCCGTCGATCCACGCCCGGTACGCGTCGCCGTCGGCCGCGCCGCCGCCGGAGTACTGGCCGCAATCGCGGTGCGGGATGTTGTAGAGGACGAGGACGGCGTCCCGTTCGGCCTCCTCCGCGGCTTCGGTGAAGCCCTTCGCCTCCCGCTCCGGGTTCTCCGGGCCGATCCACTCGCCGGTGGGCTGCTCGGCGATCGTGCGGATCAGTTCGGCGTCCCGGTCCTTGCCTGCCTTCTCGTAGGCGGCGACCTGCGCCGCCGCGTTCCCCCGCGGGTTGACCCAGAACGGGGCCGTGCCGCGCGGCTGTTGAGTGATCCCCGGCCCCGAGGCGCGGTTCTTCCCGCCGTCGCGTTCGTCCCCCCCGGTACAGCCGGCGAGCGCTATCGCCGCCACCACCGCCACGGACGCCCGAACCCCGGCCCCCCTACTGCCGTACATCCAACTCCCCCTTGGGTGCACCGTGTCGTAAGCCCCAATCCTGACATAAGTACCGCCTCGCCAAGGGGGTCGTCACAGCCTTGTCCAGGTGCTGTCGACTCCTGATCACGATGGTGGGACGACACGTCCGGACAGGGACGGAAACCGCTCGTACGGCCCGCTGGAACGGCGGTCGGAGCGGGGGCGGCGCGTCGGACGGCCACGCCCCAACTTGCATGCGCGGACGTGTTCCTGACGCGTAGTCACGCGCAGCACGGGACCGGACCCCGCCCAGGGACCGTCCCGCTCAGGAACCCGGGTCCCGCTCAGGGACCCCGTCCCGCTCAGGGACCCGTCCCGCTCAGGGACCCGTCCCGCTCAGGGACCCGTCCCGCTCAGGGACCCGTCCCGCTCAGGGACCCGTCCCGCTCAGGTACGCGGAGACGACGACGTTCGCCGTGTAGGTGCGGGTCGCCTTGTCGAAGGTGCCGCCGCAGGTGACGAGCCGGAGTTCGGCCCGCCCCGACTGCCGTACGCCGTAGGCCCGTTCGGCGTCGAAGTCGTCGCGGCCGATGACCTGGACGTCGTCCACGGTGAACTCGGCGATCCTGCCGTCGCTGCGGGTGACCCGGATCTTCTCGCCGATGCCCAGCGCGCTCAGCTCGTAGAAGACGGCGGGTCGGGTCTCGGTGTCGACGTGTCCCACGAACAGCGCGGCTCCCGGCGCCCCCGGCCGGACACCGCCCGCGTACCAGCCGACGACGCCCGGCTGACCGTAGGAGGGCGGTTCGATCGCCCCGTCGCGGTCGAGGCCGCGCGCCACGACCGGCGCCTGCACGCCCATCGCGGGGATGTCCAACCGCTGGGGCCGCGCGTCCCTCAACGGCGCGGCCGCCGGCGGGAGTTCGGTCTGCGCAGGGCGCCCGACCGCCGCGACGTCACCGGTCATGGGCGCGGACTCACCCGCACGGACGTCGGTGATCTCACTCCCCCACAGCCACAGACCGAGCAGCAGTACGGCCCAGGCGACACCGGCGACGACCCGGCCGGTTCCGCCGCCGGACCTGCCCCCGGCGCCCGCCCCGATGGTGCTCTCGTTGTCGGCGTAGTCGTAGTTCCGCTTCGACACGGCGACCTCACTCCGTACCGCGGCCGCGGCTCCGGCGCGCGCCCCGCGCCACGACGACCGCCGCCGCTACCCCGGCGAGGACCAGGCCGACCACCGCGTGGCGGGCGCCGGGGCCGGCGTGCCGGGCGTCGTCCATGGAGCTGGCCGGGTCGGCCGAGTCCCGGGTGGCCGCTCCTCCGCCGCCGGCGCGTACGGGGGCGACCGGGGAGGCGGGGGGTGCGGTCCGCGGGGCGGGCCCGGACTCGGCGTCCGGTGGCCTGGGGGCCGAGGGGCCGGCGGCTTCGGGCCTCCGGTCTCCGACCCTGATGGTGCCCTTGATCCCGTCCTCGGCACCGGCGCAGGTGAGGCGCACCGGGTAGGTGCCGGGTTCGAGGGAGGACCGTACGCGGGTGTCCCCGGTGAGGGTGCCGAAGCTCCCGCCACTGGTCCGGGTGAGCAGCGCGTCCGCGACGAACGCCTCCGAGACGGCCGTTCCGGACTTTCCCGCGCACCCCGCGGCCCGTACCCGGATGTCGCTGCCGGGCGGCGGTGAGGCCGGCACCACCGAGACGCGTCCCGGGTCGGCGGCGAGGGCGGGGGACGCCGACGCGGTCAGTGCGGCGGCGACCACCGCACCGGCGCAAAGAGTGACTCGCGATGAGCCCATGGTGAACCTCCAGACACCTGAGACTCCCCCGCCGGGCAGCGGGCCGCATCCGGGGAGGGGCAGCTGCTGCTCCGTACGGGTGTCCTGGGGTTTATCCGGTGGGTTTGTCCGGCGGTCCTGTCAGGTGGGTTCGCCCGGTGGCCCGGTGCGTCACCCGGCGCGTGGCCCGGCGGCGGTGGGTTCAGATGCGGTCGACCAGGTCCGCGATGGAGTTCACGACCTTCGACGGGCGGTACGGGAACTTCTCGATCTGGTCCGGGGTCGTCAGACCGGTGAGGACCAGGTAGGTCTGCATCCCGGCCTCGATGCCCGCGAGGACGTCGGTGTCCATGCGGTCGCCGATCATCGCGCTGGTCTCGGAGTGCGCGCCGATCGTGTTCAGGCCGGTGCGCATCATCAGGGGGTTGGGCTTGCCCGCGAAGTACGGGTTCTTCCCGGTCGCCTTGGTGATCAGTGCGGCCACGGCTCCGGTCGCGGGCAGCGCGCCCTCGGCGGAGGGACCGGTCTCGTCGGGGTTGGTGGCGATGAACCGGGCACCGTCGTTGATCAGCCGCACCGCCTTCGTCATGGCCTCGAAGGAGTACGTGCGGGTTTCGCCGAGGACCACGTAGTCGGGCTCGTGGTCGGTGAGGACGTACCCGATGTCGTGCAGCGCGGTCGTCAGCCCCGCCTCGCCGATGACGTACGCCGTACCGCCGGGCCGCTGGTCGTCGAGGAACTGGGCGGTCGCGAGGGCGGAGGTCCAGATGTTCTCCACGGGCACGTCCAGGCCCATGCGGGAGAGACGGGCGTGCAGGTCACGCGGGGTGTAGATCGAGTTGTTGGTGAGCACCAGGAAGGGGCGCCCGGACTCGCGGAGCTTCTTTATGAAGGCATCGGCGCCGGGGATCGGCACGCCCTCGTGGATGAGCACACCGTCCATGTCGGTGAGCCACGACTCGATGGGCTTGCGCTCTGCCATGTGCGATCTCCTGCCGACCTGTGCTGATTCCCGCGTGCGTACGTCCGTACGTCCGGGCCCGCCCCAACCCTAGTGAGACCTGGCTGAAAAGAGGAGGCCGATCTTGGCCGCTGAGACCGCGCTCATCAGGTCAGCGGGGTGCGCGTGGCCGGTGGGGGCGGGGCACCGGACCGGCACGGGGAGGCCGGCCGGGCCCCAGGACCGCCGCTGGACCGGAAGGCCCGCCGACAGCCTTGAAATCGGCCGACCCCGGAAGTCGGCCGGGGCGGGAGGTCCGCCAGGCCGGGACGTCAGCCGGACGCCGGGAGCCTGCCGGCCCGAGAAGTCCGCCGGGCCGGGACGCCAATAGACGGCGGGACGCCTGGCGGACCGGAACGTCAGCCGGGCCAGGACGCCAGCCGGGCGCCGGGATGCCAGTCGGGCGCCGGGATGCCAGTCGGGCGCCGGAACGCCTGCCGGACCGCGAACTCCGCCGGACCGGGACACCTGCCGGACCGGAACGTCAACCGGGCCGGGAGGCCAGCCGGGCGTCGAGACTTCTCCCGGACCGAGAACTCCGCTGGACCCGGACGTCAGCCGGTTCGTCTGCGGACCGTCGCGATCAGCAGCCCGCCGGCAGACAGGAGCAGCAGGCCGCTCACGTACGGCAGTGCCTCGCGCATACCCGAGGCGGCCAGCTCGCCGGGCCGCTCCTCGGGGTACGGCCGCGGCTCGCCCCGTACGGCGCCTCCGCCCTCCTTCGCGGGCCCGCCGCCGTCCCGGCCGGTGCCCTCCTTGCCCGCTCCGGGCTCCTCGTCCTCCTCGCCGTCGGTGATCCGGAAGCGGTAGTCGTTCGACTCCCCCACCCACTCGCTGTCGTCGCCGCGCCGCTCGACCACGGCCGCGTTCGCCACGACGTCGTTCGGCACGGTCGCGTCCGAGGTGAGGGAGAGGCGGACCCTGACCGTGAGGGTGCGGCCGGGGGGCACGGTGAAGCCTGGCCCGTGTCCGCCGAGGACTCCGACCAGTTCGTCGGAGTCGGTCCGTTCGAAGGTCACCGGCCGGGGGGTCGTCCCCTCCGCGTCCGCGACATCGGCGTCGTAGTACTCCAGCTGCGGCTGCGTCCGCTCCAGCGTGCGCGCGCCGTCGGTCAGCACGACCACCGGGTGGATGTTCCCGCAGGTCCGGGTGGTGGTGTTGGTCAGCTCCAGCGCCCAGGTGTGGAACCCGCCGCCGGCGACATAGGTGTCGGGCCCCCCGCGGATGCGGGTCCGCAGGGGAAAGGCGCCCCTCTCGGTTCCGGCGCAGGTGGGCCGCTGGTCGGCCCACACCGCGCGCGGCCCGCCGGGAACGGGGGCACTGTCGAGCGCCACCGCGGGACCACTGACGACGAGGGCGACAGCGGCAGTGGCCGCGCCGGCAAGGACGAGGGTCAGACAGGTAGACGGTCGCATGAACACATGACCATGCCATCCACCTGCGCGGGGGTGGGCCGCCACGCCCTAGGGGGCGGCGGCACCGGGGGAAGTCCGCTCGATCAGCGGAGCGAGGAGGGTCTGGAGCAAGCCGGCCGGCAGGGACGAGCGGCGCCCCCTGGACACCGCTCACGGCCGCACACCTGCTTTTCAGGGGCGCGGGGAACCGCGCGAACCCCACACACCCCGCACCCACCCGCCGACCGCACCCCCACGGCGAGGCGCACCCTCACCTCTCACCCCTCACCCCTCACCCCTCACCCGTCCTCACGCCCGAACAGCGGCGCCAGCAACAACTGGGCCGCCCCCTCGGCGACCGCGGAGGCCGCCCCGCCCCCCACCACCCGGACCGGCACCGCCGGATCCTCCCCCTGCCGCCGCGCCCACGCGTCGAGCACGAACCCCACGCCCCGCACGAACGCGTCGGGCCACGCCTCGACCGTGCGCCCGCCCAGCAGCACCAGCTCGATATCGAGCAGCCCCACCAGGTTCGCGACGCCCGTGCCGAGCACCCGAGCGGCCTCGTCCACGTCTCCCCGCCCGACCGCCGCGAGGCACAGCGCCTCGATGCACCCGCGGTTCCCGCACTCGCACGGCGGCCCGTCCAGCTGGACGACCTGGTGCCCGAACTCACCGGCCCGGGTGCGGGCCCCCCGGTGCACGGTCCCGTCGATCACGAGCCCCGCCCCCAGCCCCGTACCGAGGTGGAGGTAGGCGAAGGATCCGTGCGCCCCGGCGTCGGCCGCGAGCCCCAGGGCCGCCGCGTTGGTGTCCTTGTCCACCACCACCGGCAGCCCCAGCCGTCGCACCATCGCCGCCCGCAGCGGGAACCCGTCCCACTCCGGGAAGCCGGTGACCCGGTGCAGGACGCCGTGCAGATGGTCGAGGGGGCCGGGCAGGGCGACGCCGACGCCGAGGACGGGCAGGAGGGGGGAGCCGGGGGAATCGTCCTCGGGGCCGGCCGGTGCGACGGAACGCTCCTCGCCTGCCGCCGCCAGCAGCGCCTCCACCTCGGCCGCCGCGCCCTCGACCACGGCGTCGGCCCCGGCCCCGAGGTCCAGCGGCGCCCGCCGCCGAGCGACCACCGAGCCGGTCAGATCACAGAGGACGGCCGTCAGTTCGTCCCGGTCGAGATGGAGACCGACCGCGTGTCCGGCGTCGGGCACGAGCCGCAGCACGGTACGCGGCTTGCCGCCGGTGGAGGCCCGGTACCCCGCCTCCGTCAGGAGCCCGTCCGCCCGCAGCCGGGCGGTGATCTTACTGACGGCCTGCGGGGTGAGCCCCGTCCGTTCGGCCAGCTCCAGCCGGCTTATCCCGGCCGTCCCGGCGCCGCGCAGCAGGTCGAGCACCAGCGCGCCGTTGTGGCTGCGCAGGGCGAGCAGGTTCACTCCGGTCACCCCCGGAGGGCGCCCCCCACCTCCCAGGCCACCGTTCGTACCAACGCCGTTGCCGATCCCCTTGCCGGTCCCGTTGCCGTTCACCCTCCCATTGTCCCTCGCGCTTGCACTTTGGCAACAGCGTTGCTTAAGTGGGCCCCATGACAGGCACCAGCACAGGCAGAACCCCTCGCGTCGCGCTCGTCGGCTACGGCCTCGCAGGCTCCGTCTTCCACGCCCCGCTGATCGCCGCGACGGACGGCCTGGTCCTCGACACGGTCGTCACGTCGAACGCGGAGCGACAGGCACAGGCCCGCGCCGAGTTCCCGGACGTCCGCTTCGCGGCCACGGCCGACGAGCTCTGGGACCGGGCGGACGAGCTGGACCTGGTCGTCGTCGCCTCCCCGAACAAGACGCACGTCCCCGTGGCCACCGCCGCCCTGGAGGCGGGCCTCGCGGTCGTCGTCGACAAGCCCGTCGCCGGCACGGCGGCGGAGGCACGCGAGCTGGCCGCTCTCGCCGACTCCCGCGGCCTGCTGCTCTCCGTCTTCCAGAACCGCCGCTGGGACAACGACTTCCTGACCCTGCGCAAGCTCCTCGCCGACGGCGAACTGGGCGAGGTCCGCCGCTTCGAGTCCCGCTTCGAGCGCTGGCGCCCCCAGCTCAAGGGCGGCTGGCGCGAGTCCGGCGACCCCGCAGAGATCGGAGGTCTGCTCTACGACCTGGGCAGCCACGTCGTCGACCAGGCCCTCACCCTCTTCGGCCCCGCCACCCTCGTGTACGCCGAGTCCGATGTCCGCCGCCCCGGCGCCGAGGTGGACGACGACACGTTCATCGCGGTCACCCACGCGAACGGCGTCCGCTCCCACTTCCACGCCTCCGCCGTCACGCCCCAACTCGGCCCGCGCTTCCGGGTGCTGGGCTCCGAGGCGGGCTACGTCAAGTACGGCCTCGACCCCCAGGAAGCGGCCCTCCGCGAGGGCGAGCGTCCCACCCCCGGCGCCGACTGGGGCCGGGAGCCCGAGGACCTCTGGGGCCGCGTCGGCGCCGACGACTCCCCCCTGACCGGCGGCGGCAGCCCCGTCCCGACCCTCCCCGGCGACTACCCCGCGTACTACGCGGCCGTGGCCGCCGCCCTGCACGGCACCGGCGAGAACCCGGTGACGGCGCACGAGGCGGCCGCCGCGCTGGACGTACTGGAGGCGGCGCGCAGGTCGGCGCGCGAGGGCGTGGCGGTGCGACTGTGACGACCGACGACACCACCACCCCCGCCGTCCCGAGCATCGAGAAACTCGAAGCCCAGGAACGCCGGCTGGTGCTCCCCCGGTTCACGCACGACGACGCCTGGGCGCTGGGCTCCCTGCTGGTGGACCTGGCCCGCGAGCAGGGCGCTCCCGTCGCCGTCGACATCCGCCGCGGCCCCCAGCAGCTCTTTCACGCCGCCCTGCCCGGCTCGACCCCGGACAACGACGCCTGGATCGACCGCAAACGCCGCGTGGTGGAGCGCTACGCGCACTCCTCGTACCTGGTCGGAGCCCGCTTCCGGGCCCAGGGCACCACGTTCGAAGCCTCGTCCCGCCTGGACCCCGACCACTACGCCGCCCACGGCGGCTCCTTCCCCCTGTCGGTGGAGGGAGCAGGGGTGATCGGCACGGTCACGGTCTCCGGCCTCCCCCAACTGGAGGACCACAAGATGGTGGTCAAGGCGTTGGAACGGTTCCTGAGCACCCTGTGACCACCGACCGAGCCCCGCGCCCCGCCAGGGGCGCGGGGAACCGCGCAGTGGGGGTGCGTGACACCGGCGCGCTCAGGACCCCGAGAACTGCGGGCTTTCAGGGGCGCGAGGAGCTGGAGGGTTCCCCGCAAACGCAGGGGCCCGCAGGCTTCTAGGGGCGCGGGGAACTGCGCGACCAGCCACGACGAACCCGCGGCCGCCAACGAAACGCAGCCCACCAGCCCTCACGCGCGCCCCGACCGCAGCCTCACCCCTCACGCATCCAGGAACGTCTGCCTCTGCCGCCCGAGCCCGTCGATCTCCAGCTCGACCACGTCCCCCGCCCGCAAGAACGGCTTGGGATCGGGCTCCCCCAGCGCCACCCCCGCCGGCGTCCCCGTGTTGATGACGTCCCCGGGATACAGCGTCATGAACTGACTGACGTACCGCACGACCTCGCTCACCGCGAAGATCTGCTCCCCGGTCGTCCCGTCCTGCTTCAGCTCCCCGTTGACCCACAGCCGTAGCCCCAGCTTCTGCGGATCGGTCACCTCGTCCGCGGTCACCAGCCACGGCCCCAGCGGATTGAACGTCTCGCAGTTCTTGCCCTTGTCCCACGTGCCCCCGCGCTCCAGCTGGAACTCCCGCTCGGACACGTCGTGCGACACCGCGTACCCGGCGACATGCGCGAGCGCCGCCTCGCGCGACTCGACGTACCGGGCCGTACGCCCGATCACGACCGCCAGTTCGACCTCCCAGTCGGTCTTGGCCGAGCCGCGAGGCACCAGCACCGAGTCGTGGGGCCCGACCACCGTGTCCGCCGCCTTGAAGAAGATCACCGGCTCGGCGGGCGGCTCGGCCCCCGTCTCGCGCGCGTGGTCGTGGTAGTTGAGCCCGATGCAGACGATCTTCCCGATCCGGGCGACCGGCGGCCCGACGCGCAGCCCCGCCGCGTCCAGGACGGGCAGCTCACCGCTCTCGGCGGCGGCCCGGACCCGGCCGAGCGCCTCCTCGTCCGCGAGCAGCGCACCGTCGATGTCCGGGACGACGCCCGACAGGTCCCGCAGGACCCCCTCGGCGTCGAGCAGCGCGGGCCGCTCCGCACCCGCCGTACCGACTCGCAGCAGCTTCATGACGGTCATCTCCCTCGGTCGTCCGCCGCCCGGCCGATGGGTGCAGCCATCGGAGGACTGGTCGATCGTCCAAGGTCGGGGTCCACTCCGCAATACCCGGTTCAGGGAGTGGACCGCCCACGAGACCCCGCCCCGTGTCCCCTTCCGCCGCCTACCGCGCCGCCGCGGCGGACGAGGCGCCCGCACTCCCCTTGCCGGCACCGGCGCCCGTACCCGTCGCGGCTCCGGCCGCCGAGGGCAGCGGGTAGAGCAGCGCCCGCTCCACCGCGCTCCACGTCGTACTGGTCACCACGTACAGCGCGGCCGCCAGCGGCACCACCGCCACGCTGAGCAGCGTGAAGAAGGACATGAACGGCATGAACTTGCTGACGGCCCCCATGCTCGCCGCCATCCCGGGCACCTGCTCGTCCGACACGGCCGGCATCCCGGCCGTACCCGCCGCCATCATCCGCTTCGTACGACGGAAGTTGAAGGTCGCGACCCCCGCGACGATCACGAAGAGTGCCCCGTAGACGAGCCCCTGCGGCCCGAAGGCGCCGCCCTCGCCGAGCGCGTCGTGCCAGCGGTCGCCGAGCGGGGCCGCGAAAAGCTTGTGGGTGAGCAGGGCGTTGGCCTCGCCGCCGATCGTCGCGTTGGAGAAGAGGTGGTAGAGGAGGAAGAAGGCGGGCAGCTGGCAGAGGCTGGGCAGGCAGCCGGACAGCGGCGACACCTTCTCCTTGGCGTGCAGCTCCAGCATGGCCTTCTGCAGCTTCTCCGGGTTCTTCGCGTGCTTCTTCCGCAGCTCCGCGATCTGCGGCTGCAGGGCGACCCGCGCCCGCTGCCCCCGCGCCGCGGCCCGGGACAGGGGGTGTACGAGCAGCCGTACGAGCGCCGTGAAGAGGACGATCGCGAAGGCCGTCGCGGAGGCGTGGAACAGCGGCTGGAGCAGATCGGCGAGGTGCCCGACAAGGTCGGCGAAAACGGACATGGGTGTGAGCCCTCCAGGGGTCTCGTCGTACCAGGGACCGGTCCGGCGAGGGACCGTGATCAAGGACTGGCGCGACGGCCCGCGCGAGGAGCACGTGCCCGGGAACAGAGGCGGAGGTGCCCTACGCGGTGGCCGTCAGGAGGGCGTGTCCGGGCGCCCGGGGCCGCGTACGGCCGCGGGCGTCGGGATCGCGCTGGGACAGGAACGCCGTACGGCGCTCACGGTCCCGCATGGCTGTCCGTACGCGCGTACGAGGCACGACGGGGGCGCAGCGCGAGGCGATCACCGCGCAGGCGGCGAACGCGGAGCCGGCGGCGGCGGTCGCGGCGAAGGCGACGGCCGCGGAGAGCGTGCCGGAGTCGAGGAGGGCGACCTCGAACAGGAACAGCAGCAGCACGGTGGCGTGACGCGGGTTGATCCAGCTCGTGATCATGCGCACCCCTTCCCTGCTCCGTGTCCCTGTTCCGTGTCCTGCTCCGTGCTTCGGTCGCCGCACCGAGCTCCGTCGCACACATGCTCTCATCTGAGCCGCACCGAGCGCAGCTTTCCCCAGACTACGAGGCGGTACGTGGAGGTGTACGCGGGCGTGCAGGTGGTGAGCGTGAGGTAGTGGCCGCTCTCGGCGTACCCGTACGACGGTCGCACGTCGCTGCGCGGGACGGGCCGCAGGACCCCGCCGTCGCCGGGCGTGGTCTGCGGGAGCGTCCGGTCGACGACGTACGTGTGGACGGCGTCCCGGGTCTCGACGCGGACCTCGTCGCCGGGCACGAGCCGGTCGAGGTGCCGGAAGGGCTCGCCGTGGGTGTTGCGGTGCCCGGCGAGCGCGAGGTTCCCGGGCCGGCCCGGCCGCGCGGTCCCCGGGTAGTGACCGACGTATCCCTTGTCGAGGACGTCCGCCCGGCCGACCCCCTCGGCGACGGGCGCGCGAAGGCGGAGGCGGGGAATGTCGAGGATGGCGTAGGCCTCGGCCGAACGCTCAGGCGTCCCTCGCCCCTCCCGGACCGCCTCTCCCTCATCCACCCCTTCACCGACCCCGTAGCTCTCCTCCTCACCGACCCCGTTGCTCTCCTCCTCACTGCCTCCGTTGCTCTCCCCCTGCCGCCCCCACTCCCTCTCCAGCGCGGCCACCTCACGCGCCGCCCCCTCCTGGGCCTGGCGGTTGGTCCACCACAGCTGATGGGCGAGGAAGAGGAGGAGGACGAGTCCGAGAGTGACGGCGCTCTCGGCGGCTGCCTGGAGCGCGCCGGGGCGGGCGACTTTCATCTCCCCTTCTCATAACCCTTGAAAGAAAGAGGAGAAAGCGCTGTCACACCTCTCGACAACCTCACCTTTCACCCCTGACTCTTCCGATGTCCCACTCAGCAGTTCGGAAGGTGGCCGGTTCCCCCAACCCCACCTTTCCCTCCCTTCGGCACCCGCATCCCCCGGAGCTGACATGACTGCATCCCCCGACCCCAAGGACATCCAGGCGAGTCCGGCCGCCGAGCCCCCCGCCACCGACCGGCCCGCGACGGCCTTCGGCCGCAGAGCCCTCCTGGCCGCGGCCGGCGGCGCGGTCGTCGGCACCGCCCTCGGCGCGGGCACGGCCCACGCGGACGCGACCATCACCGTCAACCCGGGCACCAAGTACGGGACCTGGGAGGGCTGGGGCACCTCCCTGGCCTGGTGGGCCAACGTCTTCGGCGCCCGGGACGACTTCGCCGACCTGTGGTTCACCACGAAGACGACGACGTACAACGGCACGGCACTGCCCGGCCTGGGCATGAACATCGCCCGCTACAACCTCGGCGCGTGCAGTTCGAACTCCATCAACGGCGAGTCGATGGTGAAGTCCCCCAACATCCCGGCCTTCAAGCAGATCGAGGGCTTCTGGCAGGACTACACCAACGAGAACCCGGCCTCCTCGGCCTGGAAGTGGACGGCGGACCCGAACCAGCGCGCGGCCCTGACGAAGGCGGTGGCACGCGGGGCGACGACCGAACTCTTCGCCAACTCCCCCATGTGGTGGATGTGTTCGAACCACAACCCCTCGGGCGCTTCGGGCGGCGGCAACAACCTCCAGACCTGGAACTACCGCCAGCACGCCTCCCACCTCGCGGCGGTGGCGCTGTACGCCAAGAACAACTGGGGCGTGAACTTCGCGACGGTCGACCCCTTCAACGAACCGGCGTCCTCCTGGTGGACGGCGACCGGCACCCAGGAGGGCTGCCACATGGACCCGGCGGTCCAGGCCGCCGTACTCCCGTACATGCGCAGCGAGTTGAACGCGCGCGGCCTGAACTCGGTCCGTATCTCGGCCTCCGACGAGACCAACTACGACACGGCCCGCTCGACCTGGAACTCCTTCAACTCCGCCACGAAGGCCCTGGTCAGCCAGGTGAACGTGCACGGCTACCAGGGCGCGAACGGCCGCCGCGACCTCCTCTACACGGACGTGGTCACCACCGCCGGCAAGAAGCTCTGGAACTCGGAGACGGGCGACAGCGACGGCTCGGGCTGGACCCTCGCGCGGAACCTCTGTTACGACTTCCGCTGGCTGCACCCCACCGCCTGGGTCTACTGGCAGGTGATGGACCCGACGGCGGGCTGGGCGATGATCGCCTACGACGCGAACACCCTCCAGCCGACGACGGTCCAGACCAAGTACTACGTGATGGCCCAGTTCAGCCGCCACATCCGCCCGGGGATGACGATCCTGGACACGGGCTCCAGCTACACGGCGGCGGCCTACGACGCGGCGGCGAGGCGCCTGGTGATCGTGGCGATCAACACCGCGTCCTCCGCCCAGACCTTCACCTTCAACCTCGCGAACTTCACGACGGTGACGGGCGGCGCGAACGGCCTGGTCCCCCGCTGGAACACCCACACCTCGGGCGGCACCGACCGCTACCGCGCCTACTCGGACACCCGCCTGAGCGGCAAGACGGTGGCGGTGCCGTTCGCGGCGGGCGCGGTGCAGACGCTGCAGATCGACGGCGTCACGATCTGACGCACCGGCGCGCGGACCGGAGGCCCTCCCCGGCCCGCGCGCCCCGGCCCGCCCCCGGACACCTCCGGGAGTCCTCCCGAACACCTCAGGACGAGAGCGAAAAACCCAGGTGGGAGGGAGCGCGCCCGTGGCCTGCTCGCTCCCGCCTCCGCCGCTGCCTCACCTCCATCCCCCTACACCCCCCACGGGCAGTACGGTGTCGTCCATGCGCCCCGACACGCCTGCCGAGAACGTCGACCACAACGCCGAAGCGGCACGCCTGGAGCGGACCGCCGACCTCTACCCCGAGGACGCCGAGCACCTCCTCCTCCAGGCCGCCGCCCACCGCGAACTCTCCGGCGACCGCCCCACGGCGACAGCCCTCTACGACCGCCTCCTGTCCTCCTCCACGCCCCTGGACAACCCCCACCTCGTACGAGCGCTGAAAGCGTCCAACCTCTGGGAGTACGGCCACGAGGCGGAGGCCCGCGCGATCATCGACGGCGTCCGCGCGGCGGCCCCCCGCGACCCGGCCCCCTGGGTGATCGTCGCCGAGGCCCTGGAGGCCCACGACGAGCTGGAGGCGGCCCAGGACACGTTCACGGCGGCCGTGACCCTGCTGTTGACG
The DNA here is from genome assembly GCF_042802995.1 of Streptomyces sp. NPDC057438. NCBI lineage: Bacteria > Bacillati > Actinomycetota > Actinomycetes > Kitasatosporales > Streptomycetaceae > Streptomyces > Streptomyces sp. NPDC057438. Next base: position 44,343 of record NZ_JBHVDD010000014.1, on the reverse strand, counting down.
GACGTGGCAGAGCCCCCCTACTCGACCCGCGCGCTGCTGTTCGGCCGCCACCGGGTCCGCCGCATGCTGGGCGCGACGCACGACGACTGGGACGCCGTGGCGGACACCCTCCACTCCTCGTCGATCTCCCTGGACGAACTCCACGACCCCAAGCGCGTCTGGTCCCTGGGCTCGGACAACCCGGCGGAACTCCAGGCCGAGATCTCCCGCCTGCGCGCGGAGCTGGGCGCCTACCGGGAGGCCCTGTCCCGCCCGTTCCCGGTGGCGGTCCTGCACTGGCCGGCCGCCGAACTCTCGGAGCTGGTCTCGGCGTACCCGGGCCTGACCGCGGAATACCCGTCCCACGAGGAACACCTGGCGACGATAGAAGCCTCGCTGCGGGAGCTGGCGTCCTCCGGCACCCCGAACCTGGGCATCGTGACGGGCACGGTCCCGTCGTACGAGGCGTTCGCGGCCTCGGAGGGCTCGTCCCCGGACGACGTGACGCTGCTGCCGCAGTACGCGACGACGTTGGCGGCGCGGGGGCTGGCGGTCTCGTGGCCGCCGCAGAGGGGCAGCGCGTGCTGGTGCGGCTCGGAACAGCCGTACGAGAGCTGCCACGGAGCGTAGGCCCACCCGACTCAAGCCAAGGCGCCGATCCCCCACTCCCCGCAAGCCGCCGAGCAATCCCGGCGTGCTTGCGAGACGCGAACGAGCCAGACACCCCGCCCCACAACCCAGCCGACCTCACCTCACCCGACCTGGACCACCCACCCTTCCGGGCCGCTCGCTGGCTTCTCCCCCGCGCTGGAGCGGCCCGGGTCAAGGGTGGCCCGCAGGGCCATCGCAGCAGGCGACGCGAAGCGCCCTTGAGGCGGGCGGCGGAGGCGCGACACTGCCCTGAAGCGAGTGGCCCAACGGCACCTCGACAACACCGTCCCCACTCGCACCGCCATCTCGATCACCAAGATCCGGAGCGGCTGTCCCCTCGGCTGTGGTGGAATCGAACTGCAACCGACCGGATCGAGCCGCGATCGTGAGGCACTGCCGCCTTGAGCACGATGAAGCCGTTGTCGCCCGCCGTCTCCGCACGCATGAGCAGACAGGTCAGCAAAGACACGGCCGCCGAACTGGCCGTTCGTCGCCTGCTCCACGCTGCCGGGTTGCGCTACCGCGTGGAGTTCCCGGTCCCGGGCATGGCCCGGCGCCGCATCGATGTGGCCTTCACCCGAGCCAAAGTGGCGGTGCTGATCGATGGGTGCTTCTGGCACGGTTGCCCTGAGCACGCTACGCAGCCGAAGTCGAACGCAGAGTGGTGGCGCACCAAGCTGGACCGGAACATGGCCCGCGATCGGGAGACTACGGAGCATTTGACCGCGGCGGGGTGGACGGTGCTGCGGTTCTGGGAGCATGAAGCCCCTGAGGAAGTGGCCGTGCGGGTGAGCGCAACAGTGGAACGACGTCTGGCAGAGGGAACGAAGGGACGTGAAGCGTGGGGGGACTGACCTTCGTGGATGTGTGCTCCGGAGCTGGTGGCCTAGCCCTTGGCCTGGAGCGGGCGGGATTCGAACCGCGTTTGCTTCTGGACGAGGACGAGGTGGCCGTCAGGACCTTGAAGGCCAACCGGCCGCAGTGGAACGTACTCTGCGCCGATCTGCTGGACTTCGACCCGGCCGAGCACCCCGTGAGCTACGACGTGGATCTCCTCGCGGCAGGCCTACCACGGGTGAAGTCGAGCGCGACCATCGAGCGAGCGGATTCGGGCAAAGAGGAAGAACTGCTGAGGGCGACTGTCCTGCTCGCCCATTCGATCAAGCCTCGGGCCATCCTCATCGAGAACGTCCCAGGGCTCGCCGATGCGGACAGGTACCAGCCCTTTCGTGACTTCGCCCGGGCTGAACTCGCCCATCTGGGATACGAGTTCAGTTGGTTCGTCGTCAATGCCGTCGACTTCGGTGTACCGCAGAACCGGAAGCAGGGAGTCCTCGTAGCAGTCGAACAATCGCTGGCCGAAGCGTTCCGACAGCCGGCGCCCACCGTGAGCGAACCGGCTACGGTCGGCGTCGTTCTGGGGCCGTCCATGGCCGCACACGGGTGGCAGGATGCTGCACGCTGGGCCGCCCAGGCCGATCAACCGGCTCCGACACTGGTCGGCGGTTCGAAGAACCGAGGAGGCGCGGATCTGGGACCGACCGGGGCCAAGCGGAAGTGGGCGACCATGGGGGTCAACGCACACACGGTGGGTGACCGAATTCCGGGTCCGGACTTTGTCTGGGATCCCGAGCTCGGCAGGGACAACATGGTGAAGATCACGACTGAGCAGGCCGCGCTGTTGCAGGGTTTTCCCGAATCATGGCAGATCGCCGGACTCAAGACCGCACGATATCGCCAGGTCGGACACGCGACACCGCCGCCCGTCGGAGAGGCTCTGGGGCGAGCCGTCGCCGAGGCGTTGAACCGGGATCCGGCAGCCTCCCCGGCCGGCTAGACTTCCGCCACATGACCAGCACGGCGCCACACCAGTCCATCCTCGACAAGCCTTTTGTCCTGGATCTCTTCGCGGGACCCGGAGGGCTGGATGTCGCGGGTCACACTCTCGACATCCCCAGCCTCGGCATCGAGTGGGACAGGAACGCCTGTCTCACTCGATACGCGGCCGGGCTGGAGACGCTGCACGCCGATGTGAGCGCGGTCCGCAGAGACTCCTTCGAGTCGCTGCCCCCGGAGATCAATGTGCTGGCCGGTGGACCTCCCTGCCAGACCTACTCCGTTGCCGGGCACGGCGCCGGCCGTAAGAACCTGAACAAGGTCAAGGAGTACATCGAGCGACTGACGGCAGGCGAATCCGACGAGGCGATCGACGAGGACCTGAAGACTCTCAGCGATCCGCGCACCGCGCTGGTCCTCGAACCACTCCGATACGCCCTCCAGGCGACCAGAAGTCCGAACCGCGGCAGGCGCCCGTACGACGTGATCGTCCTGGAGCAGGTCCCGGCGGTCGAGGAACTCTGGCACCACTACGCCAAGGTGCTGCAGGAAACGGGTCTTCCCGACGGCACCAAGTACAAGGCCGTCGTCGGCCTCCTCAACACCGAGACCTACGGCGTCCCTCAGAAGCGATCACGGGCGGTGCTGATCGCTCGTCGTGAAGGACTTGATACGCCGTCGCTTCCCAAGCCGACCCACCATTCCTACGAGGCCAAGGCGTGGAACCGTAGGAACGAAGATGACCAGGCCGCAGCCAGCCGGGTTCATCAGCCGACCTTCGACGAGGACTCGGCGGCCCTGGCGGAAGAACACGATGCAACCGATGACGAAGATCTGCAGCCCTGGAGGTCGATGGGTGACGTGCTTGCCGAGCCGGTGGGCACACATCCGGGACGCGACACTCCGTTCCTGGTCCGCTCGAACTACGGCAGCTCCGGAATCCCCGGAAGGCGTGGAGTTCGGAGCGATCGACAACCCGCGTTCACCGTCACCGGTCGCATCTCCCGCTTCGTGGTCTTCCAGCACCTCGACGCAGACTTCGTCTACGAGGGTGCGCGGTTCAGCATGAACGAGGCGGGAATGCTGCAGAGCTTCCCACCGGACTACCCCTGGTCCGGGAAGGCACAGGCGCAGCAAGTGGGCAATGCCGTACCGCCCCTGTTCGGGGCGCACCTGCTGAGCGCCGCGCTCGGGCTCCCGGCACCGGACGCTGATGCGCTGAGCAAGCCGTGGCCGGCGGCCACGGAAGAGCAGCGGGCCAAGCTGCGGAGCCACGGCTGCGGGACGGCGGACGACTGCACCGCCAGGTGCCCGCGCCCGGAGGACCAGGCGCCGGCACCCTCATCCGAGCGGCCGCGCCGGAAGAAGAACTAGCAACACCGTTCGCGGGTACGCCAGTTCCTGGGCCGGCTGCCACGACCGGTCAGTCCACGCTCTTCCTGCCCCGGACCGGCGCGGTCTCGAACAGCTCGGCGAAGTACTCGGTGAGTGAGGCCACGGACTTCGCCGGGACAGGATCCTCGTCGGGTCCGTCCGGGAGATGACGTCGATCAACCGGTGGTGCCGATGCGGCCTCCGCGATCCAGTCCCGCAGACGAGCAGGGTCCCTCGGCTCGTCCCGTGCGAGGACGTCATACACCAGCGTCGCTCCGGCCGCATTGATCGCGACACTGAGGCCGAAGATCTCTCGCCCGGTGGTGATCTTCCCGCCTTTCAGAAGGCGGACGAGAGCCTGGGCAGTGGGGCGATGATCGATCAACTCCATCCGGAGAACCGTGTGGATGAGGTCCTGGTTCCCACAGGCCGCTACAACCGGCTCGTAGTCCGGCCCGTTCCGGAAGAGTTCTGCCGCCCACCACAACCGGGAGAAGCACTGGCGGTCGGCCGGGCCCCGGAACCGCTCTGCGGCGATACGCCTCTCCGGCCGCTTCGTCGTCGGCTCCGACAGGTGGCGCCATGCGACGTAATCGGGGGCAACCGCCAAGGCGAGGTGGTTCCAGAGACGCTTGTCCGCCGCCTCCCGCCGTGTCAGACGCAGGGTGGCATGGAGGCGCGGCGCGAGCCACGCGTCAGCGCGGGTGCGATCCGCCCGGAACTCGTACATGGCGTCCTCCACCAGGCTTCGGATCGGCTCGACCGACCACCTGGCGTCGTCCTCCGGGAGCGGCTCGACGACCTTGGCGAGATCGATGCCGCCGTGCACCTGTTCGCCTGTCAGCAGCTCCTCGGTGAGGAACGGGTCGACGGCCGACGTGGCGAGCAGCGCCAGGCGCTCCGGTACATGGCTCGGTGCGGTGATCACTTCTCGCTCTCCCGGTTCATCTGTTCCAGACTACGGATGGCGTAGGCGAGCGCCTTGGAGGCGTCGGCACGGCGCACCGCCGCGTAGTGGATACGGGTCTGAAGCTCCACCCAGCCCGATTCGCCGGTGCGTCGTCGATGCACCTGCCGTAGGGCCTCCTCGACGTGCACACCGGGAATCACGTCCGGGAGCATCTCCCGCAACACCTCGCCCTGCCAGTCGGTCGGGAAGACCGGACCGCCACCGGGTTCCACCTCCAGATCACCGATGGCTCCGTGGAACACGGCGGTCCAGACGTCGGTGGCCATCTGGGCGACCAAGAGGTCACGCACCTTGCTGTCCACTCCGGAGCCGTTGCTGTCCAGCAGCCCTATGACTCCCTCGACGTCCGTGTTCACGAAGACGGTGGGAACTCTGGTCGAGGTGTCCACGATCCAGGGAGCGTCCGCGTACGCCTGCAGCCACTCCCGGGCACTCTTCCTGAACGGAGCTTTCTGGACGTCGAGTTGGAGGCCGCGGACCGGCTCTTCGGAGACCGTGTCGATGATCCAGCTCCGGTCGGTCTCCGCAATCGAGCGACCGGGCACCTCGTCCACCGTCCCGACGGCGTACACGGCGAGGGAGGCCCGACCCATGTGGTCGTCCCGGAACACTTCGAGGGAACCCGACCAGTCACGACCGTCCTCCGCGTCCTGTGCGAGAGGCACAGAGGTGCGGACATTGGTCTCACCGTCCGTCAGAACGGCGATGACCTTCAGGTCGGACCATGCCGCGTCCGGCGCGTTGGCCCCGGGTGGCAGCGTCGCCGAGAGGCCGATCGTGGCGCTCACCCAGTCGGTGTGGCCCGCGATGCCGAGCGCGACGGTCTGCTGCTGGGTGGAGTAGGCGGTGGTCTCCAGTTGGTCGCGGGTGCCGTCGGAGAGTTTGAGCGAAACCGAGATCACTCTGAGAACGACCGGCCGGTTGAGCCGCTTGTAGGGGTAGATCTTCACGCTCACTCCCCCTTGCCGGCACGGAGTTCGAGGACCAGGCGGGTGAGCGTGGTCCTGACCGGGTGACTGGTGACGTCGGTGGATCCTCGGAACTTCGCGCGACGGGTACCGGGCGTGAAGCGCAACATCCCGTCCTCCACCTCACAGCCCTCGACAGCGATCAGCTCGGCCCAGTCCAACTTCGGACGTCCGCCCGAACGCACGTCGAGTTGGGCGACCGGCGCCATCGGCACGATCTCGTCGCCGCGAGGGATACTCACCTCCGCGGTGATTCGCCACTCACCCTTTTCACCGACCGTCGCCTCAAGACCGTCCAGGACCGGAACCACCGGCCCGGAGGGTGCCTTGGCCTTGGGCTTGGGCTTCACGGTCAACGCCTTGCGCAGGGCCTCACCGCCGTCACGGTAGCCGCGCTTCGGCCGCGCAACGAGTTCTCTCACTGCGCTGTTGGCCTCGGCGGTCAGTGTGTTGATCCGTCGGTACGCGGAGGGCGACCAACGCAGGGTCAACTCCTCGGTCTGCCCCCATCGGTCGTGCTCGGGCGGTTCCGCAGCGCGCAGGAATTCCTCGGCCTCCTTCGCGAAGGGGGCGGCTTCGCCGGCGGCCTCGCCCACGAGCAGTACGGCTTGGAACGGGTTTGTGCCGAGCGGCAGGTTGGGGACCCCTGCCGTCTTGACGGTCATGCGGTTGCCTCGTAGCGAATGCACCTGGTTCTTCGCTCCGTCTTCGCTCTCGGCGTCGTTGGCCAGGTCGGTGACCAGGAGCACCGCTTGGTGTGTCCCGAGAGTGCCTCGGGCACCTCCGGACAGCGGTAGCCTCAGCGGCACGTTTCGCGCCGCCACCTGGCCGGCCTCGACGAGCCGGTCCACGGTGGTGCCCTCGTAGTGCGCCCGCAGGGCACGGGTCCGGGCGGGCTGCTCGACGGACGGATCGACCTGCTTCTCCGGGACGACCACTTCGCCGTTGCGAAGGGCTCGGACGGAGACCTCCAAGAGGGGGAGCCGGTTGCCTCCCGCGGTCATCGCGGCCCAGAAGTCGCGGCCCAGCGCCTCGACCAGGCGTCGATGCATCCTGCGGATGTCGCGCGTGTCGTCGGTGCTCTCCTCGTCCACGGCCTCGTCGTCGGCAGCATGGTTCTCCTCCAGACTGGCCACGTCGTGCGCGCCCACGATGAGGAAGGACGTGCCGGGTTCGTCGCTCTCCCGGGCGAGATGCAGACGAGCGACGGTCTCCTCGTCCGCCCACCAGGAACGGGCGACCCGAGCACCGGGAGAGTCGGGATCGGGGCGCCCGAACCAGGCGGGACCCGCGTACGACTCTCCGTCCACCTTGCGCCAGGGCAGTTCGAGACGCCCGATGACCCGTCGTTCCGTACGCCCCTCATGGGCCTCGGACAGCGTGGAGTTGATGAGTACGAGCCCCAAGGCGCTCGTCGCCCACAGGGTCGCCTTGCCCAGGCCGTACGAACCACCCGCACTGTGACCCGACTTGAGACTCTCCAGCTGCCGTCGCACCACGGCGGCGAACTTGCCGTCCTCGTAGTCGTCACCGGTGAGCCCCGAAGCGTTGTAGTCGTCGACGCGCAGCAGGACCAGGCGGCCCTTCTCGTACATGTCGCGCACTCCGGCGTCCACGACCCGGCCGACCTTCTGGCTTCCGGCGCCCTCCGAGACCGCGGAGTAGTGCGGGAAGAGGTCGTTCCAGAGGATCGCCTCACGGAAGGCGTCGAGCGTCTCACCGGTCAGCTCGTGCAAGGTGTAGCGGACCCTGACAGGGCGGCCGTTCTCGGTGAGCCGTTCGTCGAGGCTGTTCTGACAGGTCTCCCGGGCGAGCACCTGCACGTCGGCGTCGAAGGCGAAGGCCGCGGCGTTACCCAGCTCACGACCGCCGTCGGGGTATCCGGGGCGGTGGTACCAGGTGACCGGCAGACCGGCCTGGGTGTCGGTGGTACGGGTGTGCACGGTGCCGACGTCCGTGCCGAGCGCCTTGGCGATCTCCACCATGACGGTCGGGCGGGGCGTCGACCTCCCCGTGATCCAGGCGGAGATGGCTGCCCGGGTCAGGCTGAGCTCCTGGGCCAGTTCGGCCTGCGTCTTCCCTGCGAGCTTGAGCTGACGGGCCAGCCAAGGCCCGAACTCTTCGCCTGTGTCCAACCGTGCCACCTGCTCTTCGCTAGACGTCGCCTGCGGCCCGCAGGTTTACCAGGAGGCTAATTTGACACAATGAACACTGTCAACCAAAAGTTGATCGACCGAGGGGGTCAGGGATGTCGAGATCCATGGGGTGGATTGCCCGATTTTGACCCCACTTGGACAAGTCTTCCCATGCGGAGGGCCCAATTCCCTTGTGACGGGGGGCAGTTGGGTTGACCGACTCGATCAACCTCCGATAATATTAGGAGTGGCGAAACTTTCGCCCCGCTTGCAGACCAGAAATCGGGCGGCCTTCTTCCTCCATGCCCAAAATCACCAGCAAGGGCCCACTGGTGCCGGTGTAGACCAATTCCACACCGGCACTCTTCGTTCCGAACTAACGACTAGTCAGACGACCGAGTCACCTGCTAGGCTGATTTTCAGGCGAAACGTTCACCTGAAATTCTCATACCGTTTTCCACGAGGGGTCAACCGTGTCTTTATGCACCCCTGCGGCCGTTTTTGACAGGGGGACCTGAAATGGATGCACACGACACTTACGACCTCGATTCGGGACGCGGCATGAATTTGCTTCTCCTGGACATGCACACGACACTTACGACCTCGATTCGGGACGCGGCATGAATTTGCTTCTCCTGGACATGCACAGGGGAATCATCACGCCCAAGGAGGTGGCATACCTGCTTAAGGGACATCCGCGTGAAGACGAGTTCTGGTCCCATTGCCCTCAATTGAGGGACGACGTCTGACGCCTCTTCCACCACATACTGCGGGTTGCATGGCCCGCACAGAGAAGACTCCTTACCTTACTTCCCCTCCACCAGCTCAAACGTGCTGCGCAGTCGGCCCTCACGCACACTCTCACTCGAACCCTCTGACTCAGGAGTGCAGGACCAGTGTCGTCTTCGTTCTCTCCGGTAATTGAAACCGTTATCGAGCAGTCTTCCCGTGTCCTCAAAACCTATGCCGTAGACCCCGGTCTCGTGGCCGAGCACGCCAATGGTGAGCGTCGTATCACCCAGGGCGGTTACGGCGACCGTCAGCTTTTCGAACTCGTCCAGAACGCGGCCGACGAAATCGCCGACCAGCCCGGTGGACGGGTCCATGTCGTCCTCACAGGGACCCATCTGTACTGCGCGAACGAGGGTAATCCCGTCACCCCCGAGGGCGCCGAGACCATCCTGCGAATGAGCATGTCGAAGAAGCGTGGAGGGCAGATCGGCAGGTTCGGTGTGGGCGTGAAATCGGTCCTCGTCGTGACCGATGCGCCGGAATTCTTCAGCAGCACCGGAAGTTTCGGATTCGACCGCGCCTGGTCGTACGAGCAAATCAAGAACGTGCCCGGCGTGGCGACTCGATACGGTCAGGAATTCGACGCCCCCGTGCTGCGGATGGCCCGCCCTCTCGACGCGCAGGCGAAGCGCGCCACCGACCCCGTCCTGGACGAGTTGCTGACCTGGGCGACCACCGTCGTACGCCTGCCCCTGTTGCCGAAGGCGGACCGCCGGCTGGGCCTGGACATGCACGGTGGGCGAGCCAGGGAACACGGCGAGCCCCGCGACGAGTTCCCTGTGGGCTTCCAGCTTTTCTCGCCGCACGTCGCCAAGGTCGTTCTGGAGGACCGTCGTCCCCGGCCTGCGGCACTCCGCGTTCTGACCACGAAGCAGGCCGGGGACCTGCACACCGTGATCGAGGAGCGCAGCGGAAAGACCGCAACCACCATCCGCTGGCGCGTGTTCACCACCTCGCACACGCCCGGCCCTGCGGCCCGCGCGGACGCCGGCGAACTCCATGACCGTGTCTCCCTCGACCTCTCCTGGGGCGTTCCCGCCCTGGAGAAGGACCCGTCCTCCGGCCTGTACGTCAACTCGCGGATCCGTGGCCGCGGCCGCTTCTGGTCCTTCTTCCCCACCAAGTACGAAATGTCCTTGAGCGGCATCCTCAACGGAGCGTGGAAAACCAACGAGGACCGGCAGAACCTGCTCGACTCCTCACCTTTCAACCAGGAGATGATCAGGGTGTCGGCGGCGTTGGTCGTCGACTCGCTTCCCGCGCTGTCGCCCGCCGAGGACCCAGCCGCCTACCTCCCCTTGCTTCCCGGACGTGTCAAGGAGTCGATCAGCTGGGCGGACGAGTTCCTGACTCGGGAGATCTGGGCCCGGGCCGCAACCCGTCCGTCGCTGCCCGACCAGGACGGTGTGCTGCGCGCCCCCGCCGAACTGCGCATCCACCCCCGGTTCGACAAGAAGGATCTGAAGCGGTTGGCCGGGTGGCTGCGGATGTGGCACGAGTGCCCCGGGCGCCCCTCGAACTGGCTGCACCCGAGCGTCGAAACCGACTTCCTGCGTTCCGGAAAGGTCGAGCACATCCTCGACGCGGCCCGGCACGAGCGAACGGATGTCCGCGCCTGGCTGGAGGCCTTGGTCGGGAGCGGTACCGCCGAGGCTTCGGCCGTGGCCGTCCGGATCCTCGCAGACATGATCGAGGTCGGCTCCCCCTTCGCGGACGAGGCCCGCAAGGCACGCATCGTGCTCACCGAGGAGCACGGACTCGTCTCCCCCGTGCCGGGCCGGGTGTTCCGCCGCGCGGACCAGGGTGGGCTGCGTGAATCCCTTGTCTATGTGGACGACGCACTCGCCCAGGACCCGTCGCTGGCCCACGCTCTCAACGTGCTCGGCATCCGCGAGGCAGACATCGAAGGGCGTTTCGTCAGCGTCCTCGACCAGGGCTTCGACGGATACCGGGACGCCGAGTGGCAGCGATTCTGGGAGCTGTTCCGCAAGGCCGGGACCCGCCAGTTGACGCACAAGGTGTTGGAGCGGGTTGCAACGCCCACCTCCACTCTGCGTGTGCGGACCGCCGATGGAAGGTTCCGGCCGATCCAGGACTGCATGCTTCCGGGCAGGGTGGTCGACGCGCGACGTGACCCGAGCGTCGCCGTCGACATGGCGTTCCATTCCGACGACGTGGCCTTCTTCGCCCAAGTCGGTCTACGGGACCGGCCCACCACAGGAGTGCGCCCGAAGGAGGGCGAGGCCTGGTTCGAGGAGTATCGGGAAGCCATGCACTCTGCCTATCTGCATACTTTGGACGAGCGCGCGCAGCGCCCCGCGCTCAGCCGCGTGAAGGTCGAGGGAGCCGCCATCGGCGGCCCGCTTCACCTGTTCCGCCTGCTCTCCGAAGAGTCCCGTGCCGCGTTCCTCAAGGCGCTTCCCGACGACGCCGTGGTGGACAACTGGACCCGTCAGATCGGTGCGCAGAGCAGCACCCGGCAAGCCGTGGAATCCCCGATCCGCTGGATGCTGTGGAACTACGGCACCGCCGCCACTTCCCAGGGCGTCAAGCCACTGAAGGAGGCCGTGGGCCCCCAACTCGCTGCCTACCGTGATGTGTTGCCGGTCGCCGACCTGTCTGCCGAAAAGGCCCGCAAGTTGCGGCTTCCGTCGACGGTCGACGAAGTTCCGGCAGATCGCTGGGCCACGCTCCTCGACGAGGTGTCCCGAAGCGAGGACGACTCCTTCGTGGGCGCCACCTACGTGATGCTGACCCGGTTCGGCGCGGACTTCCCCGAGGACGCCCTCACCCGATGCCGTATCGGGGACACCTGGGGAACCCGTCCCGACGACGAGATCACGATCGCCGTCGGTCCTGCCGAGTACGGGGTTCTCCGCGCCGAGCAGCTCCCCGCGCTGCTCGTGCCGACCGCCGGGGATGCCGAACTGATGGTCGAGAAGTGGGGCATGCTCCGCTACGCCGACATGATCAGCCGGGAGACCCGTGAGGTGGTCGAGGGCGATCCGGTCCCCTTGGTCGAGCTGTATCCCGGCCTGCGCAGGCACCTCAACAGCTCCAACAGGAACAGTCTGGTGCAGCGGTGCATCGAGCTGGAAGAGGTCACCCGCACGCCCAACGGGACCCAGGGCACCCCTTTGGACGCCGTACGCCAGGACGGCACCGTCAAGGTCCGTGTCCCGCTGGATCCCGAACCGATGCTCCGGCTGATCGACCGCGAACTGGGTCTGGGCCTGGGCGCGTCCGGCTGCCGGGCCGTGCTCGAACATCAGGACCGGATGGCCCGGGACGGCGCGATGCAGGCGGCCCGGAAGGCCGTGCGTGACACCGACGACGTGGTCACCAAGATCGAGCTGCTGGTCGGGGCGGAGGCGCTCCGGATCGGGCTCCCCGAAGGGTTGATGGAGGCGGAGCTGCAGGCGACCGACGGCGTACAACCCTCGGGACGGCGGATCGCGCAGATGGCTTTCAACGCGCACGGCGACGGTGTCCTCCATCAGCACGCCCGCGACATCCAGGCAAGGTTCCCCGACGCCCCCGTCGCCTACACCGGCTCCTCGTCCGCCGTCTCCTTCGTGTCGGACCTGAAGCTTCCGGGGTCCTTCGCGGGCTCCCGCACCCCGTCCCGAGCGGCGTTCGAGATCATCGAGGGGCCTCGGGACTTCCCGAGCCTCCACGCGTACCAGGAGGATCTGGTCCGCAACATCACCACCATGCTCGACCGTCTCGCTCCCCAGCGCGGGATGCTGTCGCTGCCGACCGGCGCGGGCAAGACCCGGGTCACCGCCGAGGCCGTGATCCGCTGGGTCAAGCGCGTCAACGACCTGAGCGGACCGCTGCTGTGGATCGCGCAGAGCGATGAACTGTGCGAACAGGCCGTGCAGAGCTGGAAGTTCGTCTGGAGCAAGGTTGGTGCGGAGCGTCCGCTCACCATCAGCCGGCTCTGGGGCGGCAACGAGGTCGGGAACGTCCTCGACCACCCGCATCTGGTGGTCGCCACCGACGCCAAACTGGACCGCTGCCTGGACACCGAACCGTACACGTGGCTGCGTCAGGCCTCACTGGTGATCGTGGACGAGGCCCACACCGCCGTCTCCCCGCGGTACACCGCGATTCTGCGGCAGTTGGGGCTCACCCAGTACGAGACCGGTCGACACCTGCTCGGTCTGACGGCCACGCCCTTCCGCAACACCAACGAGGAGGAGACGCGCCGTCTGGTCGGTCGCTTCGGGAACCGTCGGCTCGACGAAGGTGTCTTCCCGTCCGGTGATCCGTACCGGGACCTCCAGGAGTGGGGGATGCTCGCGCAGGTGGAACACCGCACGCTGGAAGGTGGTCGGATCGAACTGACCCGTGACGAAAAGGCTCAGGCCGAACGGATGGCGATGCTGTCCCGTGCCGCCGAGCAGCGGCTCGCCGACGACCACGCGCGCAGCAGGCGCATCGTCGACTCAGTGGTCGATGTGGTCGACGACGGGCCGACGCTGATCTTCGCCACCTCCGTCGACCATGCCAAGTACCTGTCGGCCATGCTCAACGACCGGGGCATCCGGTCCGCGGCCGTGGACGCGACGACCAGCGACCAGGACCGCCGCACACGCGTCGAGCAGTTCCGCGAGGGACGCATCCAGGTGCTCACCAACTACGGCGTGCTCGCCCAGGGATTCGATGCCCCGGCCACCCGTACCGTGGTGGTGGCCCGCCCCGTCTACAGCACCAACGTCTATCAGCAGATGATCGGACGCGGCCTGCGTGGTCCGCGCAACGGCGGTAAGCCCACCTGTCTGATCCTCAACGTCAGCGACAACATCGCGAACTTCGACACCCGACTCGCTTTCACCGAGTTCGAGCACCTGTGGAGCAGAACGTGACCGACGCCTACCTCGACAGCCCACCGCTCACCGACGAGCAGCGGGCCGTGGTCGAGCAGCCCTGGGACGCCCGTGTTCTCGTCACCGCGGGCGCCGGGGCAGGCAAGACGCACACTCTGGTGCGCCGGCTCGACGCGCTGTGCGGTCATGAGGACCCCGAAGAGGCGTTGGAGGCCGCCGAGATCCTGGTGCTCACCTTCTCTCGGGCCGCCGCCCGCGAGTTGCGCGAGCGCATCGCCCGGCACGGGGAGCGGGCCGGGCGGGTGCGGGCGCAGACATTCGACGCCTGGGCATACGGGGTGCTCCTTCAGTGGCAGCCGTACGGCGAGTGGGGTGCGGTCGGCTTCGACGAGCGGATCGGTGCCGCCACTCAGGCGGTCGAGGAGGGCGCGCTGGAGACCGGCGACGCCGTCCCGCCCGCCCATGTCGTGATCGACGAGGTACAGGACCTGGTGGGCGGGCGACGAGAGCTGGTGGAGACCCTACTCGACCGGTACCAAGACAGCTGCGGCTTCACCGTCGTCGGCGACGCCGCCCAGTCCGTGTACGGCTTCCAGATCGAGGACTTGGCCGAGCGTGCCGACGAGACCGGTCGATTTTTCGACTGGCTGCGCGGCTCGTACCCCGACGAACTCGTGGAGATGCGCCTCACACGCAACTTCCGCGCCGTCACCGCCGAGGCCCGGATCGCGTTGACGCACGGTCCCCGGCTCCAACAGGTCATCGACGCGGACGAGGCGGCGACCGCGTACGAGGAACTGCGCGAACTACTCCTTGATCCGGCAAACGACCTGGGCGACCTCACCGACCCCTTCGCCTTGGAAGGGTTGCGGACCTTCCCCGACACCTGCGCGATCCTCACCCGCGACAACCGGCAGGCCTTGGTGATCTCCGAGCTGCTGCACGAGAACGGCGTCGAGCACCGGTTGCGGCGCCCCCTCGAAGAGCGGCCAGTGCCCTACTGGGTTGCCGAGCTGCTGCGCCGCACCGAAGCGACCGGCCTCACCGAGGACCGGTTCCGCTCGGTGCTCACGGAGATCCCCTTTCCGTACGAGCCCGACGTGACCGTCCTGTGGACGGTCCTGCGCCGGGTCGCCCACGCGGCCGGACGCGGTGTGCTCGATCTGGAGCGGCTGCGTCGTGCAGTTGCAGACGGCAGGTTCCCCGACGACGCTGCCGACCCGGAGACCGCGCGCCTCGTCGTCTCCACCGTGCATCGGGCCAAGGGGCTCGAATTCGACCGGGTGATCGTTCTGACCCCACCGACCATCGCCGAGCTGCGCAAGCAGTACAAGGACGACTTGGATCTCCCCGCCGAGGCCCGAGCCCTGTACGTGGCGATGACTCGCGCCCGCGAGGACCTGTATCACGCAGGGGCACCCGAGCTGCCGATCTTCAAAAGGGCCGGCGGGCGCAAGAACGGTCGACGCTATGTCGGCGGATGGCGGTCGTACGACAGGTTCGGCCTCGTGGTCGAGGCGGGGGACGTCAGCCGGGACAACCCACCCGGCCACGAGACCGACGCGGTCGCGACCCAGGCGTACCTACTGGCGCAGGTGAGCCCCGGACAGGAAGTCGTACTGCGCAAGCGGCACGATGTACCGATGGGTGAGTACCAGAGCCCGCCGTACGCCTTGCTGCACGACGGTCGGGAGATCGGTGAGGCGTCGGAGCGGTTCCGCGAGGAACTGTTCCAGGTGCAGAAGGTGAACCGGACATGGGAACCCTGGTGGCCCGACGAGATCCACGGCACCCGGATCGACACCCTGGAGACGGTGACGGGCAGCGCCGCGGCCGGCGCCAACGCCGGGCTCGGTGACCGTGGGGCATGGATCGCCCCTCGGATCACCGGCATCGGCAGGTATCGACGGGCTGACGAGAACGAGGAGCAGCGCACATGACGCAGGTGGCAGGCCGACACTCCGAGCACTACCGGGTCAGGGACCAGGATCTGCTGGTGGGGCTCCGCCGCGAGCTTCTCGGCCCCACTGTGGACGCCACGGCTGAGGACCGAGACGAGATCCTCACCCAGGACGCGCCGATCGATCGGTACCTGACCGGGGTCCTCTACCCACGACCGGCCGACCCGACCTCGGAGCAGCGGATCCGTGAGGACGATGCCGAGCAGGACGGCCTGGACATCGCTCCGCTGCGCACGGGTGACAACGTCGAGGAGTCCGGTACCGCGCAGGAGGTGGGCGCCGCGAGCTCCCGCCGTCCGTCGTCGATGGGATTGACCTTCGCGGTCGACCCGGCCATAAGCGACGCGATCGTCGTCTCGGCGCGAGCCGCCCTCTACGAACCCACCGATCCGGAGGGAAAGTCGATCGAGGCTCGGCGTGCCGAGGCTCGGACCACGTCCGACCAGCGGGAGCAGTGGCGGCGCAGGGAGCTGGAGCTGCCGGACACCGAGGTCGACGTGACCGCTCCCGCCCCCGACAGGAAGTTCGAACTCGGCGCGGGGGTCCGATTGCGGGTCAACGTCCGACGCCCTCACCCGATCACCGGCACGGTCACGGTCACCGTCACACTCGTCAACACCCACCAGGTCGGCGAACGCGAACTCCAGGACGCGTTCTCCCTGTTCCAGTGCGGCCTGACCGTCCGAGCGATCAACGGCTCCACAGCATTCGTCGAGCGCCCCGCGCCAACGTTCGCCCATGACCCGGAGGTCGCCACCAGCAGGCTGCTGCACCGCCACGCTCCGACCTTCGCCGTCGGCCACGGCTGCGCCGCCGCATGGGACTGGACACCACCACCGGTCGGCATGACCGACACCCGAAGGGCCGCGGTCGCGGAGGTGCGGAGCGAGTTCGTGCCTTCCGTGGAAGTACTGCTCACCGACTCCAATCCGGAGATCGACAGCTCGGCGCTGTCCATGCTAGGGCTGGCCGAGAAGCCCGAGAGCGACGTCCTGACCGCTCTGGAGGATCTCGCCACCGGATATGAGGCCTGGATCGACCGGAAGGCGGCGGAAGCGGACGCGTTGACGGGCGACGCCCACGAGCAGCCCGCGCTGGAACAGGTGGAAGCCTGTCGTGAGGCGCTCGACCGGATCCGCGAGGGCATCGAGCTGCTGCGGACCGAGCCCGACCTGATGAGGGCGTTCCGGCTCGCCAACAAAGCCATGGCCGACCAGCGCGCCCGCAGTGCCTGGGTGAAAAGCGGCCGGGTCGGAGCCCCCGACCCGGCCGCCGGTCGCTGGCGCCCCTTCCAGATCGCGTTCGTGCTGCTCTGCCTGGCAGGCATCCACGACCCCGGGCACCGAGACCGCGACGTATCCGACCTGCTGTGGTTCCCCACCGGCGGTGGCAAGACCGAGGCCTATCTCGGTCTCATCGCCCTCACGTCGTTCCTGCGTCGTATCCGCAAGGGAGCGGATGGCGGTGGCGTCACCGTCCTCATGCGCTACACGCTGCGGCTGCTCACCCTCCAGCAGTTCGAGCGTGCGGCGATCCTTCTCTGCGCCATGGAGAAAATGCGGCGCCACACACCCGGGTTGGGGCATGAAGAGTTCTCCATCGGCATGTGGGTGGGTCGCTCGGCCACCCCCAACAAGTTGGCCGTGGCGGACCAGAAGCTCGACGAGCTGCGCAGGAACCTCGACAAGCGCCTCGCCACCGAGAATCCCGTCCAGTTGCACGCCTGCCCTTGGTGCGGAACCCGCCTGGACGCCCGGAACTACGAGGCCGACGTGGACGCCAAGCGGATGCACGTCCGCTGTCCCAACACTGACTGCGAGTTCGCCCACGGCCTCCCCGTCCACCTGATCGACGAGGCGGTGTACGACGCACGGCCGACACTGGTGATCGCCACCGTCGACAAGTTCGCGTCGATGCCGTGGCGCCCGGAGACAGCGGCACTCTTCAACCTCGACGACCTGAACGGTGACACTCCGCCCCCGGAACTGATCATTCAGGACGAACTCCACCTGATCTCGGGCCCGTTGGGCACCCTCACCGGCCTGTACGAGACCGCCGTGGACGCGCTGGCGGGCCGTCCCAAGGTGATCGCCTCCACGGCGACGATCCGTCGCGCCGCCGACCAAGGACGCCACCTCTTCGCACGCGGCGTGCGCCAGTTCCCGCCCGCCGGCCTGGACGCGCGCGACTCGTGGTTCGCCGTGGAGACACCCCGCGAGGAGAAGGCGAGCCGCCGCTATGTCGGCCTCCTGGCGCCCGGCACCAGTCAGTCCACCCTGCTGATCCGCACGTACGCCACTCTGCTGCACCGGGCCAAGAACGCAGAGACCACCGACGAGGTTCGCGACGCGTACTGGAGTCTCGTCGGCTACTTCAACAGCCTCAGGCTGCTCTCCGCGGCCGAGCTCCAGGTCCACGACGACGTGGTGGCCTATCTGGAACTGCTCGGCGCGCGCGAGGGGGTAGAGGTCCGCCCGGTCACCAACTATTCGGAGCTGACCAGCCGAGTCGACGCCAGCGAGATTCCGACCCGTCTCAAAGGCATTGAGAAGAGGTTCCCCGACGACGACGCGGTGGACGTCCTCCTGGCCACCAACATGATCGCGGTGGGCGTGGACGTGGACCGCCTCGGTCTCATGGCCGTGATGGGCCAGCCGCAGACGACTGCCGAGTACATCCAGGCGACCAGCCGTGTCGGCCGCGCGCACCCCGGCCTGGTGACAGTCATGCTCAACTCGACCCGGTCCCGAGACCGTTCCCACTACGAGAGCTTCCAGCACTTCCACTCGGCGCTCTACCGTGAGGTCGAGTCCACCTCGGTGACACCGTTCTCCGCGCGCGCCCGCGACCGGGGCCTGCACGCGGTGATCGTCGCCCTGGCCCGCATCCTGATCGAGGACGCCCGCCCCAACCCTGGCGCGGGCAAGGTCGAGTCCTACGAACCCATCCTCCGAGGTCGCATCAAGTCCGTGCTCCTGAAGCGCGTGGAAGCGGTGAGCCCCGAGGAGGTCGAAGCCACGTCCCATGCCTTCGACGAATTCGTCGAGTGGTGGTGCAAGGAGGCGAGCAATCACAGTGAGTTGCTGTTCGAGCCGAAACGGGGCAGCCGTGCTCCCTCGCTCCTGAAGGCGTACGACGACGAGTCCGAGGACGCCGAGGCTTGGGCCACGCTGTGGAGCCTCCGCGACGTCGACGCCGAGTCCGCCCTGTTCATGGAGGGAACCCGATGACCCCGCCCCCCGCCCGCCGCCGTCGGACCGGCGCGAACGGCTCCGTCCCCGCCCACAATCTCCCGCGACGCGGTGCGGTCCGCCGCGCCCAGGCGATCACCACGTACGGCATCGGATCGCTCATCGCCGTCGACGCCGAGTCCTTCGTCGTCTCCGGCCTGGACGAAGCCGATCACAGCTGGAGCATCGACGAATCGCCTCGGATCCACGAACGACGACTGGCCCGCCTGCTCAGCGTCGACTACTTCCGGCTGCCGCCCGCGTCCGGGGACAGCAGCAAGGACGGTCTCAGGGTCCGGCGCTTCCCCTTGATGCACTCCTGCCCCGAGTGCGACGACCTGCAGCGGCACCGTGACTTCAACCCGCCGGCCGGTCGTAGCGTCTGCGGCACGTGCGGCGCCGACCTCGTCCCCTCCCGTTTCGTCGTCGCGTGCGAGGCCGGGCACCTCGGGGAGTTCCCGTACTGGCAGTGGGTGCACCGTTCCAAGGACCGGGGTGCCTCGACGACCGGGCAGTGCGGGGGGAAGCTCAAGCTGCGTACGTCCGGGCGTACGTCCTCACTGCGTTCGATCCTCGTCTCCTGCACCTGCGGAAAGGCTCCCGAGGTCTCGATGGAGGGCTCCTTCCGCAGGAACGCTCTGAAAGATCTGGGCCTCAAGTGCTTCGGACCCCGCCCGTGGCTCGGCACAGGCGCTCCGGCCCAGGAGTGCGGGCTCCCGCTGCGCACACTTCAGCGCGGTTCCTCAACGGTGTGGCAGCCGGTGCTGAAGTCGGCGCTCTCCATCCCTCCGTGGAGCAACGGTCGCGCGGATCCGCTGGCCGAGCACTGGGACGCGCTCCGCGTGTACGACAGCCGCGAGCACGTCGAGATCTATCTGAAGGGTGTCTTCAAAGGCAACTGCCCCGTACCGCTGGACGAAGTGATGGAGTTGCTCGACGCGGAGCGCGAGGAGGACTCCGACGGCGAGGCGGGCCCCACTTTCGACCATCGCTATCTCGCCCTCCGCAACAAGGAGTACGAGCGTCTCCGCTCGGGCAACGACGAGGGTGAGGACTCCCACGAGGAGCAGTTCGTCTGTGAGAGCCCGCTGGGCGACCAGAGCATTCTCGGCCCGCTCGGCGTCACGGGGCCGATGCTGGTGAAGAAGCTCCGCGAGGTACGCGCTCTGAAAGCGTTCACCCGACTCGCCGATCCCGACTCCACGACCGAGGCAAAGGAGATGCCGCTCTCCAGCTCTCCCTTGCGCTGGCTCCCGGCCATGGAGGTGCGCGGCGAAGGGGTCTTCCTCCGCCTGGACGAGGACCGGCTAGGCACCTGGGAGAGGGCCACGGCGGTGGCCTCGCGGGTCGAGCGGATGCGGACCGCTCACCAGCGGGTCCTGGAGCAACGGGCCGGCGACCCGAGCAGCGTCGTTCCCTCCCCGGCCACCCCTCGCATGGTGCTGCTGCACACCCTGGCCCACGTCCTCATCAACGAGTGGAGCCTGGACGCGGGCTATCCGGCCGCTTCCCTGCGCGAGCGCCTGTACACCGCTGACGACATGGCGGGAGTGCTCATCTACACCGCGACGAGCGACTCGGCGGGCAGCCTCGGCGGGCTCGTCGCACAGGGCGAGCCGAAGCGTCTCGACCAGGCGATCCGCTCGGCCGTCCACCGTGCCGCGTGGTGCTCCTCCGACCCGCTCTGTGTGGAGTCCGAGGCGTCCGGCGCGGGCGGCACCAATCTCGCCGCGTGCCACGCGTGCGTGATGCTCCCCGAGACGAGCTGCGAGCAGAACAACATCTTGCTCGATCGCGCACTGCTCGTCGGGACGCCGGAGGATCCCCGTCTGGGCTTCTTCGTAAGTCTGTTGGACCAGTGACGTCGGTACCGTGCGGGCCGGCAGAAGGAGAAGGCTGAGCCTGCTGCCGACCCCGCGGCACAACGCTCCGCACGCGCCCGTCAACTCCGCGTCTTCACAGGACGGTTCTGGCCTGAGCACCGCGTCTTCTCGGTTGCGTGGATCTGCGCCTCGAACCTGGTCTGAGCATGGTCCAGAACCTGGTCCGGGTCTTTGCCACTTGCCCGGAGCCAGTGCAGGAGGTCGGTGATCACACCGATCACCGCCTCTTCGGCCATGACCGTGCTCAGCCTGTTGTCGACGCTCGAAGCGGGCGGCGACTTCGTCGTGGCGTACACGCCGAGCAACGTCTCGGCTCTCGACACACCAGGGTCGTCGAAGCGACCGATCGGCGGCAGGCCCCCCGTGTCCAACTCGCACCAAGTGACCTTCCGGCCGTCATGAAGCTGAACACCCCAGCGGTCGGCGACGGCATCGACGAGGGCCATGCCGCGTCCGCACTCCGCATCGGCATCCGCGACTATGAGTGTGGGCTGGGCCCGGGTGTCGGGATCATGCACTTCGATGCGCAGGCGGGCGCCGCTCATCGAGACCGTGAGGGTGGCCGGGGTGCCGGGACCGACATGCGTGATGACGTTCGACACGAGTGCGCTGACACAGAGTTGGGCCTCGTCAACGATCTCTCCCAGGTCCCAGAGTCCCAGGTGAAGACGCAGCAGGCGCCTCAGGGCGGCGACCTCCTCGGGATCGGCTGTGAAGGTCAAGTCCCACGGTTGCCGAGACACCCACGGTTTCTGGATCACTCGAACCTCTTTCGTCGGATGCCGACTCCACCCCGACGACCCATGCTCGACGGAGTGTCATGCCTACTCACAGTGAGTAGTGCCCGCAGCAAGAATGCAGCCGGCCCATCTCTTTATGCAATGTGCACGGCGGGATTCCCACTTCCGAGTGATTGGCAGGCACACCCCTTGGCGCAAGACTGAACGCCCGCTATCCGACAGATGGTTGAAGGGGTTGAAATGGCCGGTTCACCGACGGCGCGACGTCGCCGTCTCTCGATCGAGCTGAAGAAGCTTCGCGAGAAGAGCGGGCTCACGTGCGCCCAGGTCGGAGCGGCGCTGGACTGGAGCGGCTCCAAGGTCAACCGGATGGAGACGGGCAGCGGACGGGTACAACCGTCCGACATCGATGCCCTGTGCCGGTTCCATGGCACGAGCGACGAGCTGCGCGAGTTTCTCAAGTCGCTGGCTCGGCAGGCCAAGACCCGCGGCTGGTGGCAGGTGCACGGTGCGGGCGTCCCCGAATGGTTCAACATCTACATCGGGTTGGAGCAGGACGCCTCGGTGCTCCGTCAGTATCAGTGCGAGTTGTTGCCGGGCCTCATGCAGACCGAGGGGTACGCCCGCGAACTCCACACGACGGGCGCGCACATGTCCGTCCAGGACATCGACCGAGCCGTACGCGTTCGCATGGAGCGCCAGGCCATGCTCGCTCGTCCCGACGCGCCCGATGCCTGGTTCGTCGTGAACGAGGGGGCCGTGCGCAACGTCGTCGGGGACAGGGCGCTGATGCGGGAACAATTGGGGCGCGTCGTGGAGTCCGCCGAGTTGCCGTCCGTCACTTTGCAGGTTCTCCCCTTCGACTCGGGGACCTGCCCGGCGACAGGCTCGTTCACGATGCTCGGCTTCCCCGCCCCGGAAGACCCGGATCTGGTCTACCGGGACGGCATCACCGATGCCGTCTACCTGGAAGGCGAGCACCATGTTCGTGAGTACACGAGGGCGTTCGACGGCCTGCGCGCAGCAGCTCTGAGCCCTCAGCGATCCGCCCAGTTGATCAAGTCCGTCTTGAAGGAATGCGCCAGATGAACATCGCAGGGACCTGCGACGACGACCGTCCGACGTGGTTCACGTCCTCGTACAGCAACGGCGCGGGGGGCGAGTGCGTGGAGTGCGCAATATCCGACGACCTCGCACTCATACGTGACTCCAAAAATCCGAACGGCCACGTCGTGGCCGTTGGCAGCGATGCTTGGCGCCTCTTCATCGACGCTCTGAAGCGCAGGAAGCCAGCACACTCGTAAAAGGAAGGCCCTTGCCATCCGGAGCGAGACAAGGTCGAGACACTCTTCGTCGATTGACTGCGGTTCGTCACGGGTCCTGTCCTCGCTCGCATACGGCGACGTGTCCTTGGACGCCATCGACCGACTACTCGAACTACGAGCCGTGCCGGAGGAGATCCACCTCATCGCCGGAGCGTCAGGGTTCCGCGTCTCGTACCGGCTGCCCAGTGGGAGGTTGATCAAGGCCAAGCACATTCGTCAGGTACGTCTGCCGGAGACGTGTGCGAGATGCCGCTTCAACAGCCCGACCGACTGCCAGGAGGGCTACTACGGGGTCCGTCTCTACCGAGACCCCAAGGGGACCTTCCACGTAGGTGTCTGTATTCAGCGTATGGACCTGTGTCTGCCCTTGGGCCAGTTCCTGGACAGTGCTGTCTGCAGCGAGATCACTGAAGTGCGCGAGCAGGAGTTCCGCGACCTGACGCGCAGTAGCTGTCACTTGTGAAGGAGAGCTGTGGCGCAACACGAGTACGAGGCGAAGTTCCTGAAGATCGACGTACAGAGCACCGTCGGCGCACTGCGGGCCGCCGGGGCCGAACAGGTCTTCCCCAGGACCATGTTCACCCGTCTGATCTTCGAGAACGACGCGGTGCAGGGGGCAGTGGCTACGCCTGCGGGACGAGGGCGGCAGGACCACGCTCACCTTGAAGCAGGTCACCGACGCCACTCACATCAACGGAACCACCGAGAGCGGAATCGAAGTCGATGACTTGGCCAAGACCACAGAGCTGCTCACGGCGCTCGGTCTGCGGCAGGTCCGCTACCAGCAGAACTACCGCGAAGAATGGCAACTG
Source organism: Streptomyces sp. NPDC057438 (assembly GCF_042802995.1). Lineage (NCBI taxonomy): Bacteria > Bacillati > Actinomycetota > Actinomycetes > Kitasatosporales > Streptomycetaceae > Streptomyces > Streptomyces sp. NPDC057438. Next base: position 20,855 of record NZ_JBHVDD010000014.1, on the reverse strand, counting down.
GACGGCGTCACTTACGACTTCGACACCTGGCCGGAGCTGGACACCTTCCTGGAGATCGAGAGTTCTTCCGGGCGGCCGTGCGGGATGCCGTGACGGCTCTGGGCTTGGACTACGCCCACGCCCGCTTCGGCAGCATCGACTTGATCTACAAGAGCGAACTGGGGCGGGACATCCTCGCCGAGCCGACGCTCCTCTTCGCGTGATCCCGCACGAGCATCCGGACGTTTACACCCCCATAAGCGGAGCCTCAGTCGCCACCACCCCCATCCCCGCCCCGCCCCCGCAGCTGAAGCCCCCGCCCCAGTCCGGGGTGGAGTCGGTGTCGAGGTCGGAGTCGCGGTCCAGGGCCCTGCCCATACGGGTCAGGGTGCGGCCGAGGCCCGACGGAAGGGGATGCGCGCTGAGGACGCCGCGTCGGACCGGGCCGTTCGAGAGCGCCGCGGGGCCGTCGAGGAGGTACGCGGGCAGGCTCTCCTCGTGTTGGGCCGACCGCTTCGCCGTCTGCCCGCCCGGGTCGGACGGTGGCGGCACCCCGTCGCCAGGCCTCGTGCGGCCGGCCGACGGAGGCCGCGTCCGCGAAGCGGACTTCTCGCAGTGGCCGTCCGGTGCCGGTGGTGCGGTGGGGTCTCCGCGGCCCGGCGTCATGGGACGTCCCGAGGATCGGGGACCGAGCCGTAGTCCTCGGAGTGGTCTCGGGTCAGTGCGGCCAGGAGTCCGGGGTCGGAGTGGATCTCGGCCGTGTGCTGCCAGGCGATGAGGAGTTGGGCGACGGACGCGCTGTTGCCGACGGAGTCCGCGGCGCGCATGGTGTCGACCAGTTCGACGGCGAAGGCGTGGACGTCGGCCTCCGAGAGGAAGCGCACCCAGGGGAACGCGTCCGGCAGTATGTCGAGGAGCAGTTCCATGCTGCCGGGCTCGCGGCGGGCCATCGCGGCCAGCATCCGGGTGGCCGCCGACACGACGGTCTGGTCCTGCTCGGCTCGCGCCGCGGTGGTGAGCACCAGGTCCTCGCCGTCCCTGCGGTGCAGAAGCAGTCTCGGCGATTCCTGGAGCCGGGCCAGTGTCTGCTTGTTCTTGTTCACCAGCTCGGAGAAGTTCACGGCCGCTCTCCCGGCACTCATGACTTTGAAAGTACTTCGAAACTTAGAGAGGGCACCACACTCCGGGGCGCCCTCACCCGAAAGAGAGCAGCCGAGTCTCCGCCGCTTCCGGGAACGGCTTGGCCCACCAGTGGTCGTAGCGGCCGTACGGGGTCATGTCTCCGCGAGTGGTGAGGAAGGCGTGCAGGGTGGCGGCCTCCGTCGCCAGGGCCTCCCAGACCCCGTCCGGGAGCGGATGGAAAGCCGTGGCCTCGATCGATTCGCCGACCGGGCGCCACACCCCCGCCACATACCCGTCCACCAGCAGCGTCGGCAGGACGTCGCCGTTCACGCGGGTCACGTGTCTGCGGTACTCGGCGGGCAGGAGGCGGCCCCGGTCGGCGTAGGCCAGGAGCGTGCTGTCCCACATGGCCATCAGGCGGGGTGGGGCGGGGGTGTCCTCCGGGGGGCGGGGGGCGCCCGGGATGTCGTAGAGGGTTGTCCTGGTGTCGGGGGCTTGGAGTGTTTCGAGTTCGTCCGGCATGGAGGACAGCGCCTCCTTGATGCGGTGCTGCTGGACCAGGGCGAACTGGGCCATGTCCGCCACCGATGCCGGGCCGAAGCCCTGGAGGTAGCGGCGGATCAGGGTGCGCAGGGCCGCAGGGGGCGCTTCGAGGTCGGTGAGTGCGGGGCGCGGGGAGGCCGCCACGTACGACTGGCGGGTGTCGAAGGACCAGGGGCCGCCTGTCGGGGCGTGCCACAGGGGCGCGTAGTGGCGGAGCATGCGGTGGGCGCTGGAGTCCAGGGCCACGGCGGTGCCGAGGTGGTCGTCCAGCCAGGTTCTGAGTTCGGCGGCCGTGCGCGGGGAGGCGTCGGCGTAGGTCAGGAGGGGCGGGAGGAAGGCGTCGGTGTCGGAGGCCGTCAGGCCGGAGGCCCGGTAGCGGGGATCGCCCAGGCGGGAGCCCCGGAGGGTGGGTTCCACGGCCTCGCGGAACGGGGTGTAGTCGTCGGCGCGCACCATGTGGACCGTGACCCGCATCAGGGTCGCCCTGACCAGGCGGTGGTCGGCGAGTGCCGCGTCCAGGGTGGTGGGGTCGAAGGGCGACAGGCGGTTCCACAGGGCGATGTACGGGGAGGCCGGCTGCTGGGCCTGGACGGCCACGATGCGCCGCACCGCCTCCGTCACGGTCAACGGCTCCCGGGCGAGGAGGAGTTGACGGGCGAGCGTGGCACGGTTGAGCGCGCGGGCGGTGAGCTTCGGGGTCCCCATGGCGCGATTCTCTCTCCCCCGCTTCGGTCGGGGTTCTCCGCCCTGCGGGCCCTGCCCCCCGTGGGGGACAGGGCCCGCGCCACGCAAGTCCGAGCGGCTTGCTACGTCTTCGCCTCGCCCTTCGTCAGCAGCCACTCCTCGTGCAGCGCGCCCAGCGGGATCTTCGTCTGGAAGATCGGTGTGCCGAAGATGGAGAGCTGGATGTTGAGCGTGCCGGTGAGGTCGATGCCGCCGTACAGGGCCCAAGAGCCGGAGGCGGAGCCCGTGCCGTCGGCCGAGCCCTCGGCGGTCGCGTCGGCCTCGGCGCGGAGGTAGGGGGCCACGTCGGCGGTGACGCCCACCGTGCCGTAGAGGCCGACCGTCGCCTCGGCGCCCATCGCGGCCTTGACGTCACCGACGGCGGTGACCGTCGTCTTCAGGGGCTCACCGGTCATGTGGGACTCACTGACGCCCTGCCAGCCCTTGGACCAGGTGAAGTTGCCGCCGACCTTGAAGTCGCCCTTGAGGTCCTGCTCGACGTCGACCGTGACGCGGCCGTCGGCGGTCACCTCGAAGTAGCAGACGAGGTCGAGGTTGACGACGATCGGGACCGGGCCCGCCTGGATCACGGGGTCGGCGTGCAGTTCGGCGAAGGGGATACGGATCGGCTTGCCGTCGGTCGAGCCGGCCGCGCGGCCCTTCAGCGACCACTGGGAGGCCCAGTCGCCGGTCAGGCCCAGGAACGCGCCGCCGGGCGAGGAGCCCGTGCCGGAGCCGGAGCCGTCGTACGAGAAGGCGACCTCGGGGGCGAGCTGGACGAAGCCCTCGACCGACGCGGCGGCCGAGGCGGGGGCGCCCGGGGCGGTCTCCACGGCGGCGCCGACGTCGATGCGCAGGCTGCCCAGCGGGAGTTTCGCGCCCTCGGGGCCGAAGGTCAGGTCGCCGGTCTTGGCCCAGGAGACCTTCACGCCCTGGACGAGCGGGTCGACCTCCAGGGTGGACGGGTCGACGGGGACCGTGCCCTTCGCCTCGCGCTCGCCGAGGACCGCGTCGAGCGTGGCCGGCTCCGTCTCGACCGTCGTACCGCCGTCCGCCGCGGTGTCGACGATCTCCGTCACCTCGGCCAGTACGCCGTCGGGGGCGCCGGGGGCGGGAGCGCTGGCTATGACGTCGCCGACGGCCACGGCGGCCTCGGGCTTCACGGCGTCCGAGTCCGAATCCGAGCCCGTGCCCGAGTCCGGGGGCGTGTCGGAGGCGTCCGGAGTGGAGGTGCCCGGGGTGTCGCTCCGCGACGGGGTCGCCGACGGCTCGGCGTCCGGGCGGGACGGGGGTGCCGCGATGACGGCCCGGCCGCTCTTGCGGTCGTACGAGGCGACCTTGAGCGCGGACTTCTCGGCCTCGCCGCGGGCGTCCGCGTCGGCGTCGGCCACGGCGGTGGGGGCGGCGCCGTCGGTCGGGGCGGAGACGACGGCGAGCTGTTCCCCGGCGGCGCCGGGCCCGGGGGTCTCGGCCGTGGTGGCGGCCGCCCGGCCGGTGGTGGTGGGGGATTCGGTGGCGCAGCCGGTGGCCAGCAGGGTCGCGACGGTGATCGCCGACAGTGCCGTGACCAGGGCATGTCTTCTGAGCTTGTGCACGCGTGAGTCCTCGGGAGCGGTGACAGGGGGGTGCGCTTCAGGAGGGAAGGAGGGACAGGAGGGAAGGAGGGACAGGAAGGGCAGATGGGCAGATGGGCAGGAGGGACGGCTGAGCGGCATGGCGTAGACGCCATGACGGCAGGCCGGAGAGCAGGCGCGAGTCGTGAGGTGGCGTCTGGCGGTGAGGGGTGGGCCGGGCGGCACAGCGGTCCTCATGACCGTGCGCACGCGGTGGTTACCTCCCAGTAGCCAGCATGAGCATGCCAGGCCGCCAGGGTGATGCGAACCACTTCCCCCACACCTTCGCAGTGGCGTGGATCACATTTCGGCGGGGCTCAACTGCGCGGCCGGGGAAGGGAGTTGCGGGAGCGGGTGGGTCGGGGTCCGGCCCCCGGGAACGGGCAGCCGGGGGCGGACGCGCGGGAGGGGCGGGAGGAGTGAGAGGCACAGGTGCCTGTGCGTCTCACCCTCCCGCCCCTCCACCGTGGGCGTGGTACCGGGTCAGCGGTTGAGCTGGCGGCGGTCGGCGCCGCCGCTGACCTGGATCTTGCGCGGCTTGGCCTTCTCGGCGACCGGGATGCGCAGCGTCAGGACGCCGGCGTCGTACGAGGCGTCGACGCGGTCGGCGTCGAGGGTGTCGCCGAGGAACAGCTGGCGGCTGAAGACACCCGTCGGGCGCTCGGCGGCGACCATCTCGGCGCTCTCGGGGGCCGGGGAGCGGCGCTCGGCGTGGACGTTCAGGACGTTGCGCTCGATGTCCAGGTCGATGGTCTCCGGGTCGATGCCCGGGAGGTCGAAGTGGACGACGAAGTCGTCACCGGACCGGTAGGCGTCCATCGGCATGACGGCGGGCCGCTTGTCGGAACCGAACACCTGCTGCGCGAGTCGGTCGAATTCGCGGAAGGGGTCGGTGCGCATGAGCATCACGGCACTCCTCTCTTCTGACGTTGGGTGCGATGCCCTCTGAATTCCTACGGCTTCTTATATAGCTCGGAGGAAGAAACTTGACAACCCTCGACTCAGGTTCGCGTGCCGAGGGCGCCCCGGAGCTAGCCTCGATCACGCCGGTCGACGGCGGCGATGACGGCATCGCGCGCGAGGTCGGCAACGACTTGCGACAGGAGACGGTGATGGCGAGGATCCCCACGGCGGCGGTGGCCGCGAGCGGGCTCATCGGCGGGTACGGGGTGGCGCGCTGGACGAAGAAGCGGCCGCTCGGCGGGGCGGTCCTGGCCGTCGCCGGGGCCGCGGCGGCCCGACAGTGGCAGCAGGCGGCCGGGGGCGGGGCGGCGGGGGCGCTGACCGCGGGATACGTGGCCGCGTTCGCCGGGTCGCATCCGCTGGCGAAGAAGGTGGGTGCCTGGCCGGCGGTGTTCGGGGTGGCCGGGGTGATGGCGCTGGCCTCGTGGGCGGTGGCCGACCGCAAGGGGTAGGGGGTTCCTTCTACGCCCGGGCCGCGGAATGGGTGGTCACCGGCCGGAAGGGGTGAGGGCTTCCGTCCGGACGAGGGTCGCGGCCGCGCGTGGCGAGTCGTCAGTGGTCGCTCGCGCAGTTCCCCGCGCCCCTGGCGGGGCACGGCCGGCCGCTTCACTCCCCCCGGAACGCCCGCCGGTACGCGTACGGGCTCGTCCCCACGACCCTCTTGAAGCGGTCCCGGAACGCCGTCGGGGAGCCGAAGCCCGCCTGGGCCGCGACGCGTTCGACCGTGTGGTCGGTGGACTCCAGGAGGTACTGGGCGCGGCGGACGCGTGCCCGGTGCAGCCACTGCAGGGGCGTCGTACCGGTCTGTTCGCGGAAACGGCGGTTCAGGGTGCGGGCGCTGGTGCCGGCGTGCAGGGCGATGTCGTCCAGGGTCAGATCCCGCTCCACGTTCTCCTCCAGCCAGCGCAGCAGGGGCTCCATCGTCGCGCCGGCGGGGGCCGAGGGCTGGTCCTGGACGATGAACTGGGCCTGGCCGCCCTCCCGTTCGAGCGGCATGACGCACATGCGGGCGGTGAAGGCGGCGACCGCCGAGCCGTGGTCCCTGCGGATCATGTGCAGGCACATGTCCATCGCCGCGGCGGCGCCCGCCGAGGTGAGGAACTGGCCGTTGTCGACGTAGAGGACGTTCGGGTCGACGGTGACGTCCGGGTGGCGGGCCGCCAGGTCGGGGGCCGCGATCCAGTGGGTCGTGGCGCGCAGCCCGTCCAACAGGCCCGTCGCCGCGAAGAGGAACGCACCGACGCAGATCGAGGCGATCCTCGTGCCGCTCGCCGCCGCCGCGTGGAGCGCCCGCGTCACTTCCGGCGGCAGCGGTACGGTCGGGTCCGCCGTCCCCGGCAGGATGATCGTGTCGGCCTCGGCCAGCGCCTGAAGCCCGTACGGCGCCCGCACGGCGAACGGCCCCGCTGTCACCTCCCGGCCCTCCTCCACCGAGCAGACCCGCACCCGGTACGCCTCCCGGCCGTCCGGCAGCCGGGCCCAGCCGAAGGTGTCGACGGGGACCGACATGTCGAAGGGGATCACGTCGTCGAGCGCCAGTACGGCCACGGTGTGCATGGCGGGAGCGTATGTCTGCACCGGTTTTCCGCCAAGCCTGCTCAGCCCGCGCCCCTCATCCCCAGTCCACTGTGACCCCTGATTCCGTGGCTGGCGAGAATCCGTTGCCCCCTGGCAATCCCGCCACTTCCACCGGATCTCGACGCGACCTACCGTCCCCCCGTGACCAAGTTCCTGCTCTCCCTCCACGTCCTCGCCGCGATCATCGCCGTCGGGCCCGTCACCGTCGCCGCCAGCATGTTTCCGCCGAGCGCGCGCAAGGCGCTCGCCGAACCCGGCAGTGAACGGGCGGTGGCGGCCGTACGGCTGCTGCACCGGATCTGCCGGGTGTACGGCGGCGTGGGCATCGCGGTGCCTGTGCTCGGGTTCGCCACCGCGATGAGCATGGGGGTGCTGAACGACGCCTGGCTGATCGTGTCGATGCTGCTGACCGCCCTCGCGGCGATGGTCCTGCTGGCGCTGGTGCTGCCCCGGCAGGAGGAGATCCTGGCAGGGATCGGGGGCACCGCCACCGACAGCGGAGGCACCGGGGGCACCGGGGGCACCACCCTCGACGCCGGGACCATCACCGTCGACGCCCGGGCCACCGCCCGACTCGCCATGTTCACAGGGGTGTTCAACCTGCTGTGGGCGGCGGTCACGGTCCTGATGATCGTGCGGCCCGGTTCGACCACGGGAGCGTGACGCGACCCCGCCTTCCCAGCGGTGCGCCGGTGGGTGCATGATCCGGCCATGCATCCACAGCAGTCGCCCTCCCAGGCAACCCAGGCCTACGTCACCTCCGTGGCCGCCCGCCTCGCCGCCGACGAATGCCAGACCTGGTGGGAAGACTGGGGTGGGGTACCCGTGCTCGTGGGGCGGCGGGCCGACTTCCGGCTGCGGTGGATGGCGAAGATGCATCTGTTCACGGTGGTGGTCGCCGTCCCGGAGATCACGATGCCGACGATCGGCACGTTCACCTTCCAGGCGATGGAGTACGCCAAGCGCGTCAAGGGCGGGCTGCCGGCCGGCCTGCAGACGGGGATATGTCTTTTCCCCGTGCTGGTCAGCGACCGGGTGGACCCGGCCGCCGTGCAGTGGGCGGAGGGTCAGGCACGCCACGAGTGGGGCATCACGGCACGGCCCGTCGTGGTCGACAGCGCACGCCAGTACGTGGGGCTCTGCCGGCGCAAGGGTTTCGTGGGCAGGGCGTACGCGTCGCACATGCTCAAGAAGGGCGGGCTCTACCTCGACGGCAGGTGACGCGGCGGTCGTGCCGCCCGCCCGCACGACCGCTCACCGCTGGGCCCTGATCAGCCATCTCTCGTCCACCGGCTCCGTCCGGAACCGCCGCGCCACCGACGACGCCACCAGCACCCACGCGCCCAGCACCAGCGTGAAGAAGGCCCAGGACAGGGGCCATACGGCCGCGTCCGGGGGCTCGGTGTGGGCGTGGAAGGACACGTACATCAGGGCGGACGGCGGGACGGCGACCAGGAGCAGCGGCCAGGCCAGGGCGTCCCGGTGGCCGAAGTAGGCCGCGAGGAGCAGCAGGACGAGGGCGAGGACGAGGAGGCCCGTGACGGTCACGGGGTTCGTCCGCGTCAGGGAGCCCTCCAGCTCGGGCCGGTCGCGCAGGTCCCACGGAAGGCAGAGGCGGTACGCGGCCGCGGCGAGGGCGGCGCCGAGCAGGCGGGTCAGCCAGCGTTCCGGCCAGGGGCGCGTGCGCAGGGGGCGGAGCAGCTTCTCGGTCATGCGTACGAGGGTTCCGGGGCGGGCGGCGGGCCGACAGAGTACGGATACTCAGACCGGCCTGCTCACCCGTACCCAGAAGCCGCCCCGATCCGGCCTGGCCTGCTCACCCGTACCCAGCAGCGGCCCCGATCCGGCCCCGCCGCCACTCCGCTAGGCGGAGCCCCGCGCCGACAGCGGCTCCGCGATGTCCTCCAGCGAGCGCCGTTCCGCGCGCACCGCGAGGAAGGCGGCCACCAGGCCCGCCGCGCACATCAGGCTCGCGCCGATCTGGAAGGCGAGGACGGTGTCGCCGACAACGCCGGACTCGGTCAGCTCGGCGAAGATCAGCGGGCCGCTGATACCGCCGGCGGCCGTGCCGAGGGCGTAGAAGAAGGCGATCGCCATCGCGCGGGTCTCCATGGGGAAGACCTCCGAGACCGTCAGGTAGGCGCTGGAGGCTCCGGCCGACGCGAAGAAGAGGACCACGCACCAGCAGGCCGTCAGGGTCACCTCGTCGAGCGAACCCCGGCCGAACAGCCAGGCGGTGCCGAACAGCAGCAGGCCGGAGAGCAGATACGTCGACGAGATCATGACCTTGCGGCCGACCGTGTCGAACAGCTTGCCGAGCAGCAGGGGGCCGAGCAGGTTGCCGGCGGCGATGACGGCGAAGTAGTAGCCGGTGTCGGAGGTCGGGACGTCGTAGAACGTGGTGAGGATCGCGCCGAAGCCGAAGGTGATCGCGTTGTAGAGGAACGCCTGGCCGATGAAGAGGGAGAAGCCGAGGACGGCACGGCGGCGGTACTGGGAGAAGACCGTACGGGCGATCGTGCCGAAGCCGATGCTCTCGCGCTGATGGACGGTCATCTCCCGTTCGGCCGCCTCCAGCGGGCGTCCTTTCTCGGCCTCGATCCGCACCTCCGCGTCCCGCACCAGCCGTTCGGCCTCCTGTTCCCTGCCGTGGATCAACAGCCAGCGCGGGCTCTCGGGGACGTTCCGGCGGACCAGCAGGATCACCAGGCCGAGCACCACCCCGAGGGCGAAGGTGAGCCGCCAGCCGACGTCGGCCGGGAAGATGTCGGTGTTCAGGGCGACGATCGACAGCAGTGAGCCGCCGATCGCGCCGAGCCAGAAGCTGCCGTTGATGACGATGTCGACGCGGCCCCGGTACTTGGACGGGATCAGTTCGTCGATGGCGGAGTTGATGGCCGCGTACTCGCCGCCGATGCCGAAGCCGGTGAGGAAGCGGAAGAGGAAGAACCACCAGGTGGAGAAGGAGACGGCCGTCAGCGCGGTCGCCCCCAGATAGACCATCAGGGTCACCATGAACAGCTTCTTGCGGCCGAACCTGTCGGTCATCCGGCCGAAGAAGAGGGCGCCCAGGCAGGCGCCCGCCACATACAGCGCGGCCGCGGTTCCGGTGACCTGCGCGGAGCTGATCGGCAGCCCGCTGCCCTCCTCGGAGAGCCGCCCCGCGATGTTGCCGACGACGGTCACTTCCAGACCGTCGAGGATCCACACGGTGCCGAGACCGATCACGATCGTCCAGTGCCAGCGCGACCAGGGAAGGCGGTCCAGGCGCGCCGGTACGGCGGTGGTGATCACACCCGGTGAGCCAGGTGATCCTGGCGCACCCGGTGACTTCGAGTCAGTGACGGACATGGGCTGGGGCTCCCTCCACCTCGAGCGAACCCGGACCGGGTGCCCGCGCGCGCAGGGATCACTCCCGGTCCACGCCCCCGGCGCCCGCGCCCTAAGCCCCCAGCGCCCGCGACACCGTATAGATGAGCAGACCCACCAGGGACCCCACGACCGTGCCGTTGATCCGGATGAACTGCAGGTCGCGGCCGATGTTGGCCTCGATCTTCTTCGTGGTGTGCTCGGCGTCCCAGCTCGCGACGGTCTCGGTGATCAGGGAGGTGATCTCCGTGCGGTAGGTGGTCACGACGTGCACCGCCGCCCCCTCGATCCACTTGTCGAGTTTGTCCTGCGCGCTCGGCTCGGTGGCCATCCGGGTGCCCAGCGACAGCAGGGACGCGCGGACCCTCAGCCGCAGTTCGCTGCGCTCGTCCTCCGCCGCGGACACGATCATCGACCGTACGGCCGTCCAGGCGGAGGCGATGAGGTCCTGGACCTCGCCCCGGCCGAGCACCTCGCCCTTCAGCCGCTCCACCCGCGCACGGGTCTCGGTGTCGGACTGGAGGTCGGTGGCGAAGTCGGTGAGGAAGCGGTCCAGGGCGCCGCGCGCCGGGTGGGTGGGCGAGTCGCGCATCTCGGTCGTGAAGCGCAGCAGCTCCTTGTAGACCCGCTCGCCGATGCGCCGGTCGACGAACCGGGGGGTCCAGCCGGGGGCGCCGCCCTCGACCGCGTCCATGACCTGCTCGTCGTGCAGTATCAGCCAGTTCTGGGCGCGGGCACAGACCAGATCCACGATCCGCCGGTGGCCGCCGTCCGTGACGATCTTCTCCAGCATCTTGCCGATACCGGGCGCGATCTCCTGGGCGTTCGCCCGCCGGGTGATCGCCTCCCCGACCACGGCCTGTACGTCCGAGTCGCGCAGCACGGTCAGCGCACCCCGCAGCGCGGTCGCCAGTTCGGCCGTCACCCGGTCGGCGTTCTGCGGTTCGGCGAGCCAGGAGCCGAGCCGGCTGCCGATGCCGACGGCCCGCAGCCGCTGCCGTACGACATCCTGGGAGAGGAAGTTCTCGCCGACGAACTCACCGAGCGAGACGCCCAGTTGGTCCTTCTTGGTGGGGATGATCGCGGTGTGCGGGATGGGCAGCCCGAGCGGGTGCCGGAACAGCGCGGTCACGGCGAACCAGTCCGCCATCGCACCCACCATGCCCGCCTCGGCCGCCGCGGCGACATAACCGGCCCAGGCGCCCGCGCCCTCGTGCGAGGCCCACTTGGCCAGCACGTACACCACGGCCACGAACAGCAGCAGTCCGGCGGCGATGAGCTTCATCTGCCGTACGCCGCGCTGTTTCTCCTCGTCGGCGGCGCTGAAGGTGGTCATCGTGCGGTGCGACACACGCGGCTGGGCGCCGGCCGCCGGGGCCGCCGCGTTCCGGGCCTCCTCGGCCGGCTCCCGCTCCGGTCCGTCCTGTTCCGCTTTCGTACGGTCCATTCACTCCACCCGTTCCTGTCCCCCGTACACATTGTCCGTTCTTCGACGCCTTCCCCGGCGCTACGACTCTTGGTGACGTACTCCATAGCTCTACCGAGACCTACTCCTGGAACGGAACAGGAGTTCCCCGCGTCTGTCCGGGCGGGGGAACCGATGGGGGTTCTCGCATGCAACCCCCATCCCATGCCGCATCATGGGGTGATCACATCGGAGCCTCGGGGCTCCATAGCCCGAGGAGTAACCCACCGCATGACCAGGCATTACGGTTATGCAGTTCTGGCGGCCATCGCCGCCCTGGTCGTGGCGATCTCCGCCGCGATATACATCGGCGTCGGCACCGACGACGGCACCCCCCGACAGGAGACCTTCGCCCGCGCGCCTCACAACAGCGCCGCCCCCGCCTCCACCGGCGTCTGGGTCGGTGCCTGGGCCGCGTCGCCGAGCGGTTCGGAGCCGGGCACCGAGCGGGACGGCCTCGCCGGCCGTTCGGTGCGCAACGTGGTGCACACGGCCGCCGCCGGGACGAGTGCCCGCGTCACCCTGTCCAATCTCTACGGCCAGCAGCCGCTGACCATCACCCACGCCTCGCTCGCCGTGGCCGCGGCGGTGAACACCCCGGCCGCGGCGGCTGACACCATGCGCCGCCTCACCTTCGGCGGCAACCCGACCGTCGTCGTCCCGGCGGGCCGGCAGGTGGTGAGCGACGCCGTACGGGTACCGATCCCGCACGACAGCGACGTACTGATCACCACCTACTCCCCCACGCCGTCCGGCCCCGCGACCTACCACGCGCACGCCCGGCAGATCTCCTACACCGCCGAGGGCGACCTGACCGAGGACATCACCGGGGAGCCGTACACCGAGCAGTCCCCGTACTGGCGTTACGTCACCGCCCTGGACGTGCTGAGCAACGAGTCCGACGGCACGGTCGTGGTCCTCGGCGACTCGCTCACCGACGGTGTCACCTCCACGGTCGGCGAGAACCGGCGCTGGACCGATGTCCTCGCCGGCCGCCTGCGCGCCGCCACCGGTTCCTCCGCCGTGCCCCGCTACAGCGTCGTCAACGAGGGCATCAGCGGCAACCAGGTCCTCGCCGACGGCTACGGCCGCCCCGCCGAGAACCCCAGCGGCCTCTCCCGTTTCCAGCGCGACGTCCTCGGCCGGACGGGCGTCAAGGCCGTCGTCATCGACCTCGGCATCAACGACATCCTCAAGAACCCCGGCCAGGCCGACCCCGAAGCCGTCACCGCCGGACTCCGCCGGCTCGTCGACCGGGCCCACGCCCGCGGCCTCCGGGTCGTCGGTGCCACCCTGATGCCCTTCCAGGGCCACCGCGGCTACTCCGACCAACGCGAATCCGTCCGCCAGGCCATCAACGCCACGATCCGCTCCGGCAGCGTCTTCGACACCTACGTCGACTTCGACAAGGCCCTGCGCGACCCCTACGCCCCTCGCCGCCTGCGCCCCGACTACGACTCGGGCGACCACCTCCACCCGAGCGACGAGGGCTACGAGCGGATGGCGGACGTCTTCGACCTGGCGAAACTGAAGGGCGCGGCACCGGCCGAGCTGTAGACGGGCCCCGGCCGGTGAGGGAGCCGGCGCCGGGCGCACGGGGAACGATGGGAGCGGGCGATCGGCCGCGGCGCACCCGCGGCCGGCATCGGCCTACCGCTCCCGTCTCCGCCGCCGCTCCCGCTCCTCCTCGCGCCGTGAGCGCACCGCGTCCCTGATCTCGTCCATGGCCTCGCGGTGCGCCTCGTGCATCCCGTGCGAGTGGTCGCGGTGTGACGCGTGCAGTTCGCGGCGTGCCCGTCTGCGGTCCAGCCGCTCCTGCCGCCGCGCCTCCTTCAGCCGCTGCCTCTCGGCCTTCGGGATCTTCCGCTCCACCCCGACCCCGCCCCAGAACGCGAACCCGGTGATGATCACTCGCGGCGCGCCCGGCTCCCCGGGCACGCCCTCCTGGCCGTGGTCGAAGCCGCCCATGATCCCGACGCCCCGGACGACGACCTCGACCCCGGGCGGCACGACCACGTTGATCCCGCCCATGATGGCCACGCAGTTGATGGTGACCTCGCGGCTCACGAAGTTCGCGTCCCGCAGGTCCAGTTCACCGCCGCCCCAGAACGCGAAGCAGTCGAACCGCTCGGGCACGGTCCACCGCCCCTTGCGCTCGAACCCGGACAGCACCGCCACACCCCACGTGGACGTCCCTTCGCCGCCGACGATCCGCTCGGGCCAACTCGCCTCCCCCTCAGGCCCCTTGACCAAGGACACGGACGGCTGGGACACGAGCGCCGGCGGCGCCACGGCGCCCGCGCCGGGCAGATCACGGGTGATCGGCGCCAACTCGCCGTACGTCCGCGCCTTGTAGGTGGCGTCCAGCCGCTCCTCGAACTCCTCCATGTCGAGGCGCCCTTCCGCGAGGGCGTCCCGCAACTGCTCGGAGACTCGTTCACGATCGGCGTCGGAGGCACGAAGGTCCGCGGCGGCCGGAACATCCGGCAGGTCGTCCGTCATACGGATCAGCCTACGAGGAACCCCCGCGCCGGGCTATGACACGGCCCGCCCCGACTCCCCCACCCGCTCCGCCTGCTGCGCGTACATCTGGGCGATCACGGCCTCGATGTCCGGCTCCCGCACCGACAGGTCCACCAGCGGATACTCCGAGGCGATCCGCGCCACCAGCGGGGCCGCCGACTCCGACGCCGGGAAGGCGAGCCACTGCCGGGGCCCCTCCACCCGGACGACCCGGGCGGGCCCGGCCTCGATCGGGGGCAGCTCGCGCTCCAGGTCGACGACGAGGGTGCGCTCGCTCTCGCCCACCTCGTGCAGCCCGGTCAGCGGCCCGTCGTACATCAGGCGGCCGTGGTCGATGACCATCACCCGGCGGCACAACTGTTCGATGTCCTGGAGGTCGTGCGTGGTCAGCAGCACGGTCGTGCCGCGCTCGGTGTTGAGTTCCCGCAGGAACTCCCGGACCTTGGCCTTGCTGATGACGTCGAGCCCGATGGTCGGCTCGTCCAGGTACAGCACCTCGGGGTCGTGCAGCAGGGCCGCCGCGATGTCCCCGCGCATGCGCTGGCCGAGCGAGAGCTGCCGTACGGGGACGTCCAGCAGGTCGCCCAGTTCGAGGAGTTCGACACAGCGGTCGAGGTTCTCGCGGTACCGCGCGTCCGGGATGCGGTACATACGGTGCATCAGCCGGTAGGAGTCGATGAGGGGAAGGTCCCACCACAGGGTCGTCCGCTGCCCGAACACCACGCCGATACGCCGGGCCAGCCGCGTCCGCTCGCGGGACGGGTCGATGCCGGCGACGCGCAGCCGGCCCCCGCTCGGGGTCAGGATGCCGGTCAGCATCTTGATCGTCGTCGACTTCCCCGCGCCGTTCGGCCCGATGTAGCCGACCATCTCCCACGCGCGACCGTGAAGGAGATCGAGTCGACCGCCCGCACCTCACGCCGCTCCCGCCGCAGGAACCCGGTCTTCTTCCGGACGTCGAAGACCTTCTCCACCCGGTCCAGTTCGATGAACGCGCTGTCTGTCACATCCGGCTCCACGCCTGAACTCCCTAACTCCCCGTACTCCGATACGAACGCAGCCCCGCCCGCCACGCGAGTCCCGCCAGCGCGCAGCAGGCCACGCCGACCAGCGGGGGCGCGAAGGCCGACCAGGACGGCAGGTCGAGCGGGTAGGGGCGGCCCAGGACGTACAGTCCGGGCACCCAGTTGACGAAGGCGAGCGGCAGGACGAAGGTCACCCCGCGCAGCAGGTCCTTGGCGAAGAGGGCCGGGGGGTACTGCAGCAGGGTCGCGCCGCCGTACGTGAAGGCGTTCTGCACCTCGGAGGCGTCCTGGGCGACGAACTGGAAGGCCGCGCCCCCGACGAACACCGCCGCGAAGATCATCCCGCCGCTGCCCACCATCAGCGGGATCATCAGCACCTTGGCCGGGGTCCAGGCGATGTCGAGCGTGGCCAGGGCGTAGCCGAGGACGAACAGGCCCTGGGTGACCCGGCCGAGGCGGCGCAGCGCGAACTTGTCGGCGGCGACCTGGGCGAGCACCGGCACGGGGCGGACGAGCAGGGTGTCCAGCGTGCCGTCACGGACCCGGCGGCCGAGCCGGTCCATCGAGCCGATCATCAGATCCGCGAGGCCGAAGGCGACGGCGGAGGTGCCGTAGAGCAGGGCGATCTCGGGCAGGGTGAACCCGCCCAGCTCGTCGACCTGCGAGAACATCAGCAGGATCGCGACGAAGTCGAAGGAGGTCGCCGCGAAGTTCCCGAACGTCGTCATCGCGAAGGACGCGCGGTAGGCCATCGTGGAGCGGATCCACATGGCGGCGATCATGCGGTAGGCGCGCAGCCCGTCGCGGACACGGCTGTACGTGCCGTACTCGGCGAACGGGTTCTCCCGCCCGGCGCCGGTGACGGGGCGCTCGTCCACGTCAGCCACCCTGGACCACCACCTTCCGGGTCGCCGCCGACTGGATCAGCCGTCCGACCGCGAGCAGGACCACGGCCCAGGCCAGCTGGAAGCCGTACGTCCGCCAGGGGTCGGCCTCGCCCAGCAGGACGTCCGCCGGGGCCTGGAGCAGGGCCGACCAGGGCAGGGCGCGGGCCAGGTCGCCGAGCGCGCCGGGGAAGACGTTGAGCGGGAGGAGCATCCCGGAGAAGAAGACTCCGGTGAGCCAGGTGATCTGCATCGCTCCGGCGCCGTCGAGGAGCCAGAACGCCCACAGCGCGACGATGTACCGGATCGCGAAGCTGACGACGGCCCCCAGGGCGACCGCCACGAGACAGGCGAGCCAGGGCAGCGGGCCGTCGGGCAGGGCGAGGTCGAAGAAGAGGGCGCCGCACAGCATGGGGACGACACCGCGTCCGAGCAGCTGGAACAGGGCCCGGCCCAGGTCGGCGGCGAGCCACCACAGCTGGAGGTCGACGGGCCGGTACAGGTCGACCGCGATGTCCCCGGTCCGGATCCGCTCGATCAGCTCCTCCTCGAAGCCGACGCTGCCCAGTACCATCACCGCGAACATGGCCTGGCCGACCCAGACATAGGTGAGGGCCTGGGCCTGGTCGTAGCCGCCGAGGTGGGGCTTCTCGTGCCAGAGGGCCAGGTAGGTGTATGCGAGGATGAAGCCGAAGACGGTGTTGGTGAACACCCCCGCGGCGGTGGCCACCCGATATGTCGCGTACCGCCTGAAACCACCGGCGGCGACGGCGGCGTACAACCGCCCTGTGCCCACGAGGAAACCCCCATCCGCTGCGAAGAGTTAGGCGAAAGGCCGAGGCCTGGACCGATTCGGGCCGAAGCGAAGAAGCCTAGTCCGCGGCAGGAGGGGCCTGCCACGCGTTTTCGGGGGCGGACGGTGGTGCTCGTGTGGTGTGCGGGGCACGTGCCGGGATCCGGGAACGGATCGAACGGAACGAGAGTCTTACTCAAGGGCGCACAACCGGCCCGGAGCGGGCGCAAGGCGTACGAGTCCGTACGGAAATGAACGTACGACGCGAAAACAGGAGCACGGCAGCACGATGAGCGACGAGCCGCAGCCGAAGCGGAACGGCCCGGGCTGGACACCGCGAGACCCGGAGCGACGCACTCCGGGCACGACTTCGGGGTCCGGCGACACCGCCGCCAAGGGGAACGCCGACGGCCGATCCGGCCCGACACCGGGCCACGGCCCGAACCCGACGCCGGGCGGGACGCCCGCCACGGCCGCCCCGCGACGCCCTGACACGGCGTCCGCCGACCGCCCGGGCACGCCTCCCGCCGGAAGGCAGGACGGGCAGCCCGGAGGCGTAGCCGGGGAGCGGTCCGGTGCGGGGGCCGGGAAGCGGTCGGATTCGTCCGACGGGCGGCCCGGCTCGGCATCCGGCGGGCAGTCCGGCGCGGCAAGTGGCGGGAAGCCCGGCGGGCAGACCGGTTCGGCGTTCGGCGGGCAGTCCGGCGCGGCAAGTGGCGGGCAGTCGGGGCCGTCCGACAGGCAGTCGGGCGCGCCCGGCGGGCAGTCCGGCTCGGCGCACGGCGGCAAGGCCGGCTCGGCCTCCGGCGGAGACTCCGGCGCCGTGAGCGACCGGAAGACCGGCGGGCAGTCCGGACCGGCATCCGGTCGGCAGGCCGGCGCACGAGCCGGCGGCGTACGGTCCGGCGCCGTTTCCGGTACACAGGCCGGTAAGACGGCCGGTGGTGAGTCGAGCGCCGTGGCCGGTGGGAAGCCCGGTGCGCGGTCCGGTGCCGTGCCCGGCGCACAGACCGGTACGGCGGCCGGCGGGAAGCCCGGTGGCGGGGCCGGACGTGCCCCCGAGGGCAAGGCGGCGCCGTCCACCGGCCACCGTGACGGCGGGTCCGCCGGCGCCCAGGGCCGTGACTCCGCCGGTCCCGGCGCCGGAGGCGGCAGCCCCGCCGGAGTCCCGGACGCCAGGGCGGCCCGAGCCGCTCGGGCCGCCAGGGCCGCCGGCGCGAAGGCGGGCGGCAACGCCGCCGGCGCCGCGTCCGGCCCGACCGGGGAAGACACCCCCACCACCACCCTGGCCATCACACCGGGCCGCAAGCCCACGCCCGCCCCGGCCGCCGCGCGGACCGGGGGCGACACACCGACCCAGGCCCTCGGCGTCATCACCGCCGCGAAGGCCGCCGCCCCGGCGCCCGCGCCCGCGGCCGTGCCCGAGACCTCGCCCGCCACCACGGCCGGGGGCGGCAAGGCCA
Source organism: Streptomyces sp. NPDC057438 (assembly GCF_042802995.1). Taxonomy (NCBI): domain Bacteria; kingdom Bacillati; phylum Actinomycetota; class Actinomycetes; order Kitasatosporales; family Streptomycetaceae; genus Streptomyces; species Streptomyces sp. NPDC057438. The sequence continues at coordinate 2,812 of NZ_JBHVDD010000014.1, read as the reverse complement.
AGAAGCCCAAGCGGCGCAAGCGCACCGGCTGGAGACGGCTGTTCCCCACCTGGCGCATGGTGTTCGGCACCTTCGTCATCGGCCTCATGCTGATCGTCGGCGCCCTGGTGCTGGGCTACAACATGGTCCACATCCCCAAGGCGAACGCGTTCGCGACCAAGCAGAGCAACGTCTACCTCTACGCGGACGGCTCCCAGATCGCCCGCGACGGCGAGGTCAACCGCGAGAACGTCCCGCTGTCGAAGGTCTCCAAGGCCGCCCAGCGCGCCGTACTGGCCGCCGAGGACCGCGACTTCTACTCCGAGCCGGCCATCGACCTCAAGGCCATGCTCCGCGCCGCCTGGAACACCGCGAGCGGCAAGGGCAAGCAGTCCGGCTCGACGATCACCCAGCAGTACGTGAAGAACTACTACCTGGCCCAGGACCAGACCGTCACCCGCAAGGCGAAGGAGTTCTTCATCTCGATCAAGCTGGACCGTGAGGTGACCAAGGACGAGATCCTGGAGGGCTACCTCAACACCAGCTTCTTCGGCCGCAACGCCTACGGCATCCAGGCCGCCGCCCAGGCGTACTACGGCGTGGACGCCGACGAACTCACCGCCGAGCAGGGCGCGTACCTCGCCGCCCTGGTCAACGCGCCGAGCATGTACGACGTCGTCGCCCACCCCGAGAACAAGGACGCGGCGGTCGCCCGCTGGAACTACGTCCTCGACGGCATGGTCAAGGAAGGCTGGCTCAAGCAGTCCGAGCGGACCGGCGCGAAGTTCCCGATGCCGAAGCAGGCCACCACCTCCTCGGCCTTCTCCGGACAGCGCGGCTACCTCGTCGAGGCCATCAAGTCGTACCTCATCGAGCACAAGATCATCGATGAGAAGGCGCTGGAGAACGGCGGTGGCTACCGCATCACCACCACCATCCAGCCCAAGATGCAGGACGCCTTCATCAAGGCCGTCGACGACCAGCTGATGGACAAGCTCGACAAGAAGAACCGCAAGGTCGACAACTACGTCCGCGCCGGCGGCGTCTCCATCGACCCGAAGACCGGCAAGGTCATCGCGATGTACGGCGGCATCGACTACACCAAGCAGTACGTGAACAACGCGACCCGCCGCGACTTCCAGGTCGGCTCCATCTTCAAGCCGATCGTGTTCACCGCCGCCGTGGAGAACGCCTCCAACAACCAGAACGGCCAGGCGATCACCCCGAACACGGTCTACGACGGCACCAACAAGCGCCCCGTGACCGGCTGGCCGGGCCCCGCGTACGCCCCCGAGAACGAGGACTACCACAACTACGGCAACATCACCGTCCGCCAGGCCACCGAGGATTCCGTGAACTCGGTGTACGCGCAGATGGCCGTCGACATCGGCCCCGAGAAGGTCGAGAAGACCGCGATCGACCTCGGTGTCCCCAAGAACACCCCGGACATGAACCCGTACCCGTCCATCGCCCTGGGCACCGCCACCGCGAGCGTCCTCGACATGACGGAGGCGTACGCCACGCTCGCCAACCACGGCAAGCACGGCACGTACACGATGATCGAGAAGATCAGCAAGGACGGCCAGGCGGTCGACCTGCCGTCCACGGAGGTCACGCAGGCCGTCAGCCGCAAGGCCGCCGACACCACCACCTCCGTCCTGCGGAGCGTGGTCCAGAGCGGCACCGCCACCGCCGCGCAGGCCTCCGGCCACCCGGTCGCCGGCAAGACCGGTACCGCCGAGGAGGACAAGGCCGCCTGGTTCGCCGGCTACACCCCCGACCTCGCCACCGTCGTCTCCGTCATGGGCCAGGACCCCAAGACCGGCGCCCACAAGCCGCTGTACGGCGCGATGGGCCTGCCGCGCGTCAACGGCGGCGGGGCGCCCACGGAGATCTGGGCGCAGTTCACCAAGGCCGCGCTCAAGGGCAAGAAGGTGAAGGACTTCGACCTCGACCTCCAGGTCGGTGCCGATGTCGTCTACACCCCGCCCAGCACCCCCGCCGACGAGCCGGGTGCCACCGGTGACGAGGAGACCGGCGGCGCCACGGGCGACGAGGAGACCGGCGGACCGACCGACGACGACACCGGCGACGACACCTCCACCGGCGGCACGCCCACCACGGACGGCGGTACGACGTCGACGGGCGGCACGGCCACGGACGGAGGTACCACGTCCACCGGCGGCACCTCGACGGACGGCGGCGCCGCGTCGACGGGCGGCGGCGCCACGAGCGACGGAGGCGCGGCCTCCTCGGGGGGCGCCACCAGCGACGGCGGTACGACGGACGGCGGAGGGACCACGGGAGGCGACACCTCGGTGGGGCCGTTCGGCTGACCGAGGCCGCGGCGGAGATGACCGAGGCTGCTCAGTGGCCGGAGGTGGCCTTCAGGCCCACCACGGCCACGAGCAGCAGACACACGAAGAAGATCCGGGCGGCGGTGGCCGGCTCCCCCAGCCACACCATGCCGAACACCGCCGCCCCGGCCGCGCCGATCCCCACCCACACGCCGTACGCGGTACCGATGGGCAGCGTCCTGGCGGCGTGGGAGAGCAGCAGCATGCTGGCGACGATGCCCGCGCCGGTGAGGACGCTGGGCAGGGGCCGGGTGAAACCGTCGGTGTACTTCATCCCGACCGACCAGCCGACTTCCAGCAGTCCGGCGACGACGAGCAGGACCCAGGCCATGAGGCACCTCCGTGATCCAGGGGAATCGGGGGTGCGTCGTCTTTGCGGGTCCCGGTACGGCGCGTCTCGTCGGGTCCTTCAAAGGTAGCAAAACACAGGCGTGGGGGGCTGGTGACCATGGTCACCAGCCCCCCACGCCTGTGTT